>CAZWKO010000173.1:0-4451 GCA_964634925.1 uncultured Vicinamibacteraceae bacterium | reverse complement strand
GGGTCCACGATATCCGTAACGGTAAAGGCGCCTTCAAGTTCTGACTCAGCAATCGCAACCGTCTCTACTCCTGCCTGTGTAAGTCCTTCGATTGCATTACGTGTGAGTTTCTTGTCTTTCTTGACGACAATGTCGGTACCAGGAACCTCGATATCGACGCCGACTTTCTTCCCTTTCAGGCTATCGCTCAAACTCCACTCAAGCGAAGTCCCGTTGGTCGCAATACGATTGACGACATAGAAGGCTCGAATTATTTCGTCCGAAGACTGCAAACCCAGCGCTCGCAAAAATACCGTCCCAAGAAACTTCCTCTTCCGATCAATCCGAACATAAAGCAAGTTCTTGGCGTCGTACTCAAATTCCACCCATGAGCCACGGTATGGAATGATTTGCGCCACAAACGACGCCTTATCTTCAGAATGAAAAAACGCACCAGGAGAGCGATGTAACTGTGAAACGATGACTCGTTCGGTACCGTTGATGATGAACGTACCGTTATCGGTCATTAAAGGAATATCTCCGAAGTAAACTTCTTGTTCTTTGATATCCCGGATCGTCTTAACGCCTGTCTCAGGGTCTTTATTCCAGACTACAAGCCGTATCGTGACTTTAAGCTGCACGGCATAAGTCATCCCCCGCTCTTGACATTCCTGAACGTCATACTTCAGCTTAAGACCAAGACGCTTCCCATCCACTTCACGGACAACGTGATATTGGACCCCAGGAACATCCGCTACTGGCTCCCAGTTGCCAATCGAATAATCAATAAACTCGAGTGATGAATTTTCACGAAAATCACTAATCGGGAAAACTGATCTAAAAACGGACTGAAGACCAGCGTCCTCTCGCTCATCCGGCATCCAATTCATTTGGAGGAAGCGCTCATACGACTTCCGCTGAATCTCAATGAGGTTCGGAATCGGAACGGTGGTGAAAATTTTTGAAAAATCGATGCGTTCGCGATAGACGTTTTTAGGTAGGATTTGGTGCACGGTTGAGTTCCTCTACTTCAATTCGGGAAAGAACCGAGTGGCAATAACTAGAAATACAAAACAGTTCGATACGTAGACACCGTTTCCAATGCCTACGCACCATCATGCCTGCCCGAAAAATACGGCCAGACGGTGTATATCAAGCACACCCCACAACGGCACGCTCATATATTGCTTCGGTAGAGCTTTACTTACTTAATCTCTACTTTGGCGCCGACTTCTTCAAACTTCTTCACCAGTGCCTCGGCTTCGTCCTTAGGAATATCTTCCTTAATAGCCTTCGGCGCACTCTCAACAAGGTCTTTCGCCTCCTTGAGACCTAGACTGGTGACTTCGCGAACAACCTTGATCACGTTGATCTTTTTCGCTCCGACATCAGTCAAATTAACGGTGAATTCGGTTTGCTCTTCCGCGGCTCCACCACCAGCAGCACCTGGAGCAACCGCTCCCGCAACTGCAACTGGCATCGCTGCCGCCGCCGACACTCCGAGTTCATCCTCAAGTTTCTTAACAAGTTCAGACAATTCGAGTACCGACATGCCTTTAATGTAATCCACTACTTGATCTTGCGTTACTTCAGCCATCGCTCAGCCTTCCTCCTCAGACTTCTTTTTCTCAATCTGACCCAAAACACCCATAAAATCTCGAGGCACCGCGTTTAGAACCTGAACCAACTGTGTCATTGGAGCCTGAAGCACCATCAACAGTTTTGCCTGAAGCTCAGGCTTCCCAGGAAGCGTCGCCAGATCAGCCACACCTTTGGCCTCTATTTCTTGCCCCTGGACGACCGCGACCTTAACAGTTAATGCCGGTGCAGTTTTAGCAAAATCAACAAGCACTTTCGCCAGTACCACCGGATCGTCGCTGCTATAAGCAACGGCCGTTGTCCCCACAAAATGGTTGTCTAGTGATTCAAAAGGTGTCCCTTTGACAGCTCTTCTAGCAAGTGAGTTCTTGACAACCCGATAGCTTGCTTGTGCGTTACTGACTTTTCGACGAAGCTCTGTGACTTGTGGAACATCAAGCCCTTTATAGTCGAGCAGAATTACACTCTCCGTAGCGCTAAACTCAGCCTGTAAATTGCTGAGCTGTTCCGTTTTTTGTTCTCTGGTAATCGCCATCCCTAGCCCTTTGCCTCTGCCTCCACACTCACTGCATCAATCCGAATACCAGGCCCCATTGTCGATGACAGATGGACTCCTTTGACGTACTTACCTTTCGCAGCGACTGGCTTGGCCTTAAGAATACTGGCAGCCAGCGCATTCGCATTGTCGATCAATTTTTCCTTATCAAAAGATGTTTTTCCTATCGGGGCATGAACCACGCCAGCTTTATCAACTCGGTACTCAACCTTACCGGCCTTAATCTCTTCAACCGCTTTCGCAACATCAACCGTTACGGTCCCGGTCTTCGGATTAGGCATCAATCCACGCGGACCGAGCACACGGCCAAGTTTTCCGACTTCACGCATCATATCCGGCGTCGCAACAATTGCCTCGAAATCCATCCATCCGCCCTGAATTTTTTTAACAATTTCTTCACCACCAACATCGTCCGCACCTGCATCCTGTGCTTCCTTCTGTTTATCCGCACCGGCAATAACAAGTACTTTCTTGCTGCGACCCAATCCATGCGGCAAGACAACAGTTCCACGAACCATCTGGTCGGCGTGCTTCGGATCCACACCTAAACGCATGGTCATTTCTACCGTCTCATCGAACTTAGCAAATTTCAGACTTTGCAGAAGTGGAATGGCTTCTTCAATCAAATAGAACTTGTCTTCAACCTTTACTTTAGCTGCGGCGAATTGCTTTCCTGTCTTGGACATGATTTAGCTAATTTACAGGAGTTACTAACTCGAGTAACTACCTACCCTTCCACCTCTAGACCCATCGAACGAGCAGTGCCAGAAATAATATTGACCGCCATATCCATCGAATTTGCATTCAGATCAATCATTTTCGTCTTTGCGATTTCCTCAACCTGTTTCCTCGTCACCTTCCCAACTTTATTCTTATTCGGTTCACCAGAGCCTTTTGCAATATTTGCAGCACGCTTCAACAACACGGCAGCCGGAGGAGTCTTAGTAATAAAGCTGTAAGAACGATCAGCATAGACTGTCACGACCGCCGGGATAATCAACCCTTCTTGTCCAGCCGTTTTGGCATTAAACGCCTTGCAAAAGTCCATGATGTTAATGCCGTGAGGACCTAAAGCGGTACCTACAGGTGGCGCTGGGGTTGCTTTGCCAGCCGCAATCTGAAGCTTGATCTGTCCGATTTCTTTCTTTGCCACTACTAATCCCTATAGTTTTTCGACCTGTAGAAAATCGAGCTCAACCGGTGTCGAACGGCCAAAAATCGTAACCATCACCTTCAATGTATTCCGATCGATATTCACATCATCAACAATGCCGTTAAAGCTCGTAAACGGACCTTCATTAATACGCACCTGGTCACCTTTATCAAAGGTATACTTTGGCTTCGGTTTCTCTGCTGCAACCGTTACTTGATGAATAATTTGGTCGACTTCCTCGCGCGTAAGCGGTGTCGGTTTTGAGCCAGCGCCTACAAACCCTGTCACCTTCGGCGTATTCTTAACTACATGCCACCCATGGTCAGACATATTCATCTCAACCAGAATGTAACCAGGAAAAAAGCGCTTCGAAGTAACAACCTTCTTCCCTCCACGCATCTCGATCACATCCTCCGTCGGGATAAGAACCTCGCCTATCTCATTCTGTAGCCCATACGCCTGCACACGTTGCTGCAGAGATTCGGATACTTTCTTCTCAAACCCAGAGTATGTGTGAACGATATACCACTGCTTCGTAATGACTTCCGTCATGACGCACCAAACATCGCAAACAAGCCACGAGCCAAGCGATCCACCACAAGGTCAATCCCCCATAGGTAAATCCCGAACATAATCGAAACCAAAATAACCACAAAGGTCGTCGCTTGCACTTCCTTCCAAGTAGGCCAGGTAACGCGCTCCACCTCATTGCGAACCTGGGAAAGAAAAATTCGCGTTCGCCCGTACCAGCCTAAAACCCCTTTAGCTGAAACATCACGCGTACTTTCTATCATCGCCGACTTCACAATAACGCTTCTCCAAACACTATCGACACAGTCACGTGTCGTTCGACCCCTATTAACGAATTACCCACGATACTGGCAGGCCAGGAGGGACTCGAACCCCCAGCCCCCGGTTTTGGAGACCGGTGCTCTACCAATTGAGCTACTGGCCTATTTAGTCTCCTTATGCGGTGTATGCGAACGACACCAACGACAATACTTCTTGAACTCCAAGCGGTCAGTCGTGGTTCGCTTATTTTTTGTTGTGTTGTAGTTCCGACGTTTACACTCGGTACACGCCAAAATTACGATCTCCCGCATATCAACACCTTATTCCACGATTTCTGTAATTGTTCCGGAACCAACCGTTCGCCCACCTTCG
>CAZWKO010000172.1:0-5938 GCA_964634925.1 uncultured Vicinamibacteraceae bacterium | reverse complement strand
CGACCTGCCCGCCCTCCCAGAATTTGTTGATGGGTGGACGTATGAAGGAGGTGAGCCGGACTACAACATTCCAATGCCGATTGAATATGAGATTGCTGCGGAAGGCGAAGAGGACTACCTCGACTTTTGGTCTCCGATGCCGTGGGAGAAAGATCGCTTTGCTGAAGTATTAGAACTTCGCCCCGGCAACTTTGCGGTTACGCACCATTCTGCGATCTATACGCGAGACCTTCCTGCCGGCAAACGCGTTGTCGATGGCATTCTCATTGACGATGAGAACGATGCCGTCGTTGTCCGTGACGCGATTGAGAATGAAGGCCGTGTAGAACAGAGTGTCTTTAATGAGGTGAATCTTCCCGGGTCAAGCAAGCTGTTGTCCTATGTGCCTGGTCGGGGCGTGGAGCGACATCAACCTGGGACGGGCAAACGATTAGCGGCCGACAAATGGATGCGTTGGACGCTGCACTACAACCCGATTGGAGTGCCGGCGACCGATCAGCACAAACTTGGAATTTGGTTTAATACGAAACCGGTCACGCATGAGGTGTTAACTCGTCAGGCAGGGAATGCCTTTCCAACGGACCCTTTCGGTAATGACGTTTACATTGTCGAGGGAGAAGAAATAAAGCCGACGCGAGACGGTGAGACGGGAAGGGTAGTGCGCGCCAAGATTCCTAATATTCCACCATACGCGGACGATTGGAAGATTACGGGGATTACTCCGGTCACTGAACCGATTACCTTGTATGCGCTGTCTCCTCATATGCATTTACGCGGCAAGAGTCTGCGATGGGTGGTTACTTATCCAGACGGTCGAGAGCAGACCATTCTTGATGTGCCGAACTTTGATTTCAATTGGCAAATCCACTACGAACTTGCCGAACCGCTGCAGCTCCCTGCCGGTAGCAAAATCACGGGCATTGGTGTCTACGACAACTCACTCAATAATCGTTGGAATCCAGGGCCACATCTTGAAGTGTACTGGGGTCAGCAGAGTTGGGATGAGATGTACCAGGCCTTTACTGAGTACGTGGTTGATAGTCAGGATTTAACAAAGATTAAACCGAGCACGAACAACGAATAGGATTCCGTGGCGTTACGACTAATTTCTATCGTCGCGGGGTTCGTGATGGTGGCATTGCTTGTGTTGTCGGGACAGGCGGCAGTGGCACAACAGCGTCTTCCAGAAGGGCAAATACCTGACTTGGGTCGTCCCACCGAGAGTGGTGATGAAATTCCGTTGTTTGATTACGACCAGTATTTTCCCGGGGTATGGATTTTTGAGTGGCGAACGCCGGAGAGTCCATTCGGGACTGGTGGGATGATCGAAGGGCGAGAGACGTTTGCGGCTGGTGACGACGGTCGAAGCTACGTTAGTTCGATTGAGGCGGTGGGTCCGGATGGACCCTTTACAGTAGCGGCGACCATCGTGTACCTCAAGTCCCAGCAATCATTTACACGCCTTGAGAACGATAGTCGTGGCTTTAATCTGCTCAAGGTGGGTCGGATTGGTGGTGACCTTGGTGGTTTTTACACCATCCATTATGAGTCGGCTCCGGCGGTGATTGATGGGGTTGTCGTACGCGTTCGGAATATCACGCGGATTGTCTCTCCATTCAATTTTAAAGTGGAGTCAAGGATTTCGGTGAATGGTGGTCCTTGGACCAATTTCGGAACGGGTTGGTGGCGGAAAGAAGTCGATAGCAACCCATGAAGATCAAAGTCTTGGCAACTCTTCTTGTCGTAGCCGTCTCAGGCATGGTGGGTTTAGCGCAATCGACACCAAACACGATGTCTATGGTCATGCTTGTCGGGTGTGTTGAGGGAGGAACGGCCGAAGGGTTATTTATTGGGAAGGCAACGATTCCTCAGGAGATTCATGACCGACTGCCAGAACAGCCTGCGCCAGATGTCCCGCTAGGTACGGGACGTGTGCGATTGATCGGGACGCTTGATGAGTTTGGCGTCGCTGCGCATGTTGAGCACAAAGTATGGGTCAAAGGGCTGTACATCGAAGGCGAGTCTGAGAATCGGCTTAACCTCGTGTCGATTACACACCTCGCTGAAACGTGCCAGTAGAGAGCGGAGAGAGCACATGCGAAAACGCTGTTCGGTACTGTTAATCGTTGCTGTCGTGGTTTGGTCTCTATCAGATTCCGTGGTGGCGCAGAGCCCGCTTCGGACTCCTTGGGGGGCTCCTGATCTTCAAGGAACCTGGACCGGGTCGACCATGACGCCGCTTGAGAGACGACCAGAGCATCTTGGGAAAGCCGTGTTGACGGAGGAAGAAGCGGCGGCACTTGAACGACGAGCAGACGAGAGTCGCTTTGTCGAGCGTGAGCCGAGCGATGGTGATCCAGGTACGTACAACCAAATCTGGTTCGATCCAGGGACACGAATTGTGCCTGACCGACGCACAGCGTTAATCACGGCACCGTCTGACGGGCAAGTGCCGTATACGTCAGCGATGGCGGAACGTGAACGGCTTCAAGTTGCATACCGCGTGAATGGTCAGCGTGATTCGTGGGTCGATGTAGACACCGGCGAACGCTGTATGACCGACGGTGTTCCCATGTTCTGGCTTGGCTACAATCCGAATCATCAGATTGTGCAGACTCCTGAACATGTTGTCATTCTTCATGAGATGTTTCGTGACCGCCGAATTATTCCGATTACGGACCAACCGCATGCGTCGGTTCGTCAATGGAATGGTGATATCCGTGGTCACTGGGAGGGGGATACGCTCGTGGTCGAGTCGATCCACTTCGTAGATGGAACGTCTAATCGTTGGGCAGCCACGTGGCGGATGCCGACAGAGACAATGCATCTCGTTGAACGGTTTACCCGGAGTGACCGCGATACTCTGCAGTACGAATTTACGTTGACGGATCCGGCGAAGTTTACGCAACCGTGGAGTGTCAGAATTCCATTAACGACAAATCAGGCATCACGCGGTGTCACAGAAGGTCCGCTCTATGAATACGCCTGTCACGAAGGAAATTACAGCCTTATGAACGTCCTGAGTGGCGCACGAGCTGAGGAGCGGATGGAGGAAGCCCCGTAACTGGGACTGACCTGTCTGTCGCACGTCGCTAGGTCAACCTAAGTTTTTTGTTCGTAGACGGAAAGCCTTCTACCTTGTTGTGTTGGGTGGCGAACATTGATATCGTTTTTCAGTTGCCATTGGTAATGGTGGCGAATAGCAGGAGAAAGCTAAGCATGATGTTAAGAATTGAGTCGCGAATCGTATCGTTGATTTTATTGATGACTTTGTTGACGATTACTGCTGTTTCGGCACAGGAGGCCCCACAAACATCGTGGGGGGCACCGGACCTTCAGGGGATATGGGATTTTCGTAGCATCACACCACTTGAGCGTCCTGAAGATCGTGGCGACCAAGAATTTCTGAGCGAGGAAGAGGCTGCAAACCTGGAGCAGGCAGCTGTCGATCGAATCGAGGAATTGGCGAATAGAGAGGCTCAGCGGACGGAAGTTGGTGGCAACATCGGGGCGTACAACGATTTTTGGATGGATCGAGGCACCAATACCGACGACACCAGACGCACCTCATTGATTCTTGACCCTTCGAACGGTCGTCTTCCGGACATGACGGAAGCCGGTCAGGCGAGAAGGTCGAGTGCACCGTCTTCTTTCACTGACAAGATTTATGATTCCTACACGGACCTGAGTAATTTCGACCGATGCATCATGGGTTTCAATGCAGGGCCGCCGATGACGCCGGGCGCCTACAACAACAACATGCAACTTTTTCAGACGCCTGATTATGTGGCGATTGTGACGGAGATGGTTCACACCACGCGGATCATTCCGTTGGGTGATCCTGCTGGATCGAATGATGCGATCCGGCAGTGGTCAGGGAATTCACATGCGCATTGGGACGGTGACACGCTTGTTGTTGAGACCGAGAACTTCAATGATCATGATGTGTATGCGAATTGGCGGAGTTCAAGTAAGAACATGAAAGTGGTAGAGCGGTTTACCCGTATTGATGACGCCACGTTGTCGTATGAGTTTACGGTTAATGATTCTGACACGTGGACGAGTCCATGGACGGCGCAGGTATCGATGAAACGGAACGATTTACCGTTGTTCGAATATGCCTGTCACGAAGGCAACTATTCGATGGATGCCATGCTCTCTGGTGCACGTTCAGATGAACAGGAAGCTGCTCAGGGTGGAGGTCAATAAGGAGCTCGTTGGCGAGCTTTGGAGGGATAGATAGTGAAGATGGCTTGGATTCGAATGGTTGCGTTCGCTGGTTGTGTTGTCGTGTGTCTGGCTGTTCCTGCGGTTGGTCAAGAATCGTTGCGGACAGCTTGGGGGACCCCTGATCTGCAAGGGGTGTGGGATTTTCGAACAATTACGCCATTGCAGCGTCCTGAAGAGCGTGCCGACCAAGAGTTTCTGAGTGAAGAAGAGACCGCAAACCTTGAGCAGGAGGTTCTGGACAGAAACGAACGGTTGCTAAATGCCGAGGCGCGTCGGACAGAAGCCGGTGGGAGTATCGGAGCCTATAACAATTTTTGGATGGACACGGGCACGACGTCGACCGGCCGGACATCACTCATTATTGACCCGCCAAACGGCAGATTTCCGGACATGACTGAGGCTGGGCAGGCAAGGGCCGCTGGTTCGCCCACCTCCTTCAAAGACATCATTTATGAGTCCTATACAGAACTCAGTAATTTCGATCGTTGCATTACCGGGTTTAACGCTGGTCCTCCAATCACGCCAGCGGGTTATAACCAAAATATGCAGTTGTTTCAGACGGAAAACTATGTCGCGGTGCTTACCGAAATGGTTCACACCACGAGGATCATTCCGATTGATTCGGGGCCCCATATTGACGACAATATTCGGCAGTGGTCTGGAGATTCTCGTGCGTATTGGGACGGAGACATATTGGTGGTCAAAACCGAGAACTTTAATGACCATGACCTCCATTTCAATTGGCGCGGTTCCAGCACGAACATGAAATTAGTCGAGCGGTTTCGTCGCGTCGATGCGGATACCTTGTCTTATGAATTTACGGTCACGGACCCGGAAACATGGGTCACTCCGTGGACGGCTGAGGTTCCAATGAAGCGGAACGAGTTGCCACTGTTTGAGTATGCTTGTCACGAGGGAAACTACTCGATGGAAGCGATGCTGGCTGGCGCACGAGCGGACGAGCAGAAAGCGGCGCAGGGTGGTCAATAACGAGCTCATTGGTGAGCTTGGAGGCTAGACAGATGATGGGTCTTCGAACGATTACGATTGCATTGGCATGTGGTGTTCTGGTGAGCGTGGCTGTTCCCGCGTTTGGTCAAGAGTCGTTGCGGACAGCCTGGGGGACTCCCGATCTGCAAGGGGTCTGGGATTTTCGGACCATCACGCCATTGGAGCGTCCGGAAGAACGTGCCGACCAGGAATTTCTGAGTGCGGAAGAAACCGCAAACCTCGAGCAGGAGGTTGTGGATCGAAACGAAGAGTTGCTGCATGCAGACGCGCGTCGGACGGAAGCTGGTGGCAATGTTGGTGGGTATAACAATTTTTGGATGGACAGAGGCACCACATCGACAGGTCGGACGTCATTGGTGACTGACCCTGCGAATGGCCGGATTCCTCCAACGACAGAAGCTGGTGGGGTGCGGAGAACGAGGGTCGGTTCGTTCAACGTCGAGATTCCAACGTCTTACACGGAACTGAGTAATGCGGATCGGTGCTTATTAGGGTTTAATGCTGGTCCACCCATTACGCCAGGTGGCTATAACCAGAACATGCAGTTCTTTCAGACAGAAGATTACGTTGTTGTGCTCACCGAAATGGTTCATACAGCACGCATCATTCCTCTGGGTGACCAACCAAGCCTTAGCGATTCGATTCGGCAGTGGTCCGGAGATTCTCGTGGCCATTGGGAGGGTGACACATTGGTTGT
>CAZWKO010000171.1:4734-5965 GCA_964634925.1 uncultured Vicinamibacteraceae bacterium | reverse complement strand
AAATTTATTTCCAAAATCTTACTCCGCTATATCCGCAAGAACGTGCCCAGCTTGAAACTGAATCGGATAACTTGTCGGCGCGAGTTATGGACTTGATGACTCCGATTGGGAAAGGCCAACGTGGTGTGATTGTGGCGGCTCCCAGAACTGGAAAGACGATGCTGCTGCAGAGCATCGCTCAATCAATCGCAAAGAATCATCCGGAGGTTTATCTGATTGTTTTGCTTGTCGACGAACGTCCAGAGGAGGTCACGGACATGGAGCGTTCGGTGGATGGCGAGGTAATTTCGTCAACATTTGATGAACCTGCACAGCGGCACGTACAGGTTGCTGAGATGGTCATTGAAAAGGCGAAGCGCTTGGTTGAGCACAAGAAGGATGTCTTCATCTTGCTCGACTCGATTACGCGGTTGGCAAGGGCGTACAACACTGTGATCCCACCCTCCGGGAAAGTATTGTCTGGTGGACTGGACTCAAACGCACTGCAGAAACCGAAGCGGTTTTTTGGGGCAGCTCGAAATATTGAAGAAGGGGGTTCCTTGACAATCATGTCGACGGCATTGGTGGACACGGGGTCGCGAATGGACGATGTTATTTTCGAGGAATTTAAGGGCACCGGTAATATGGAAATTCACCTTGACCGAAAACTGGTAGACAAGCGCGTCTTTCCAGCGATCGATATTCAAAAGAGTGGTACGCGAAAAGAAGAGCTTTTATTGAAAAAGGAAGATCTGAATCGTGTCTGGGTATTGCGTAAGGTGCTGAACCCACTGTCATCTGTCGAGGCAATGGAATTATTGCTCGATAAAATGGGCAAGACGAAGTCAAACGCGGACTTTCTCGCTCAGATGCAAAAAATGGGATAGGGATCATCACCATGGTTACAGTCCGAGTTCGAGAGAACGGCCCGCTGGTGATTAGTGAGGATGGTGTTGAGATTATTGGACCAGATGGCAGACATCTCGCTACGGAGAAGTCTCCGGTTGCGTTGTGCCGTTGCGGGTATTCAGAATCTAAACCGTTTTGTGACGGGGCTCATCACCACAATGGATTTCAGCCGGACATCCCGTCGAGTAAATAACTGTTCAGTTATGTCTTAGCGTCGCTGCGTTTTGTCAGAAGTTCTGATAATTGTTCGGCGAGCTTTTTTTCTTCAGTGGACAATTGCGACGGTAGTCGTACGTCAGCGGTGACATAGAGGTTGCCGCGCCCGGTGCGTTTCTGCAGAGAC
>CAZWKO010000171.1:0-4724 GCA_964634925.1 uncultured Vicinamibacteraceae bacterium | reverse complement strand
TGGCCTTTGATGCGGAACACTTGGCCTGGCTGGGTGGTAGATGGGATTTTAAGCTGGATGTTGTCTCCCGCTAGATTAGTGACGTCAATCGTTCCTCCGAGTAGAGCAGTTGAGAGGCTGACATGACTTGTTAGATAAAGATCTCGTCCTTTGCGGGTATACACCGCATGTGGTGTCAGTTTGATCTTGAGAAAGAGGTCGCCGGCCTTGCTCTGGCCGCGTCCTCGGGCACCCTTTCCAGCGATGCGAACACGAGAGCCATTGTCCACGCCTGCTGGTATGCGTACGTCAATCGATTGGCTGTTGCCGTTGTCCCTTAGAGACAATCTTTGCGTAACGCCAAGGAATGCTTGTTCAAGCGTGATCGTTAGTTCGTGTTCGATCGGCTGCGCTGGCCGAGTGGGCGGCGTGTTCGAAGCGCCACGTTGTTGTCGACTGCCGCCAAAAAAGTTTTGGAAGAAATCTGAGAAAGGATCACCGCCAAACATGTCGCGCATGTCTTCTTGGGACATGGGTCGGCCTCGGCCGCCAAACGGATTTTGGCCGGCAGCCTGAGCGCGTTCGTAATCTTTCCAGTTTGCGCCGAGGTTATCGTATTTTTGTCTGCTGGTTGGGCTGCCGATGACCTCGTAAGCTTCGTTGACTTCTTTAAAGCGGCGCTCAGCCGAGGGGTCGCCTGGATTGACATCGGGATGGTACTTTCTGGCAAGCTTTCGGAAGGCTTTCTTGATATCAGCCGCGGAGGCAGTTTTGGCGACATCCAATGTGCGGTAATAATCTTTGTACTCCATTGGCAATCTGTTTTAGATATCGGTTGGGATCGAATGTTTGTACAGGAAACAGTGATTTATGAACCGTAAAGAAATGTTTGCGTCGCGCTGGGGGATCGTGCTGGTTGGCCTCGGTATGGCCGTTGGGACAGGCAATATCTGGAGATTTCCAAGGATAGTCGCTGAAAATGGCGGCGGGGCTTTTTTAGTGTGCTGGATAATTTTTCTATTTACGTGGTCAATTCCATTACTGATAACGGAGTTTGCGATCGGTCGGAAAACGCGGCGAGGTCCGATTGGTGCCTTCGCGGCATTGAATGGTGCGAACTCCGCTTGGCTGGGCGGTTTCGTGGTGGTGACAACCGTCATGATCATGTTTTATTACTCCGTTGTGACTGGCTGGGCACTGAAATATGCCATAGTCGCTGGCACCGGTCAGTTGGGAACTGCTGATCCAGAATTGTTCTGGTCTGAGTACAGCGGGTCATTCTGGCAGCCAAGTTTATTTCACATTCTATCTATTGCGCTCGCTGGGCTGATCGTGACCCGTGGAATTACTGACGGGATTGAGCGCGCTAGTCGTATATTGATTCCGTTGTTGTTTGTATTGTTACTCTGCGCGGTTGCACGTGCCATAACTTTGCCTGGTGCTAGTGCTGGTTTGTCGTTCTTATTTGTACCGGATCTTTCTGCGTTTTTGAATTATCAAACCTGGCTAGAGGCGTTAACGCAGTCGGCATGGTCGACAGGTGCGGGGTGGGGGTTGTTATTGAGCTACGCGGTTTATGTCAAAAAATCTGATGATGTTGCCGGTCAAGCCATACGGATTGGTATCGGGAATAATGTCGCCTCGATTTTGGCAGCCATGGCGATTCTTCCTGCGGTTTTTGCCGTGCTTAGTCCTGCTGAGGCGCGTGACGCCTTAGCGTCTGGCAACGTTGGCCTGACGTTTGTCTGGATACCACGATTGTTTGGTGAAATGCCTGCGGGCCGCTACTTGCTGGTCGCGTTTTTTATGGCACTCTTCAGTGCAGCGCTGTCATCACTGATTGCGATGGTCGAACTTGCGAGTCGGGCATTTATTGATCGTGGCATGACACGGAAAAGCGCAGTGCGCGTCGTCGTGCTTATATCGATTGTTTGTGGAATGCCGTCAGCGTTCAGTCTCACTTTTTTTGAAAATCAGGATTGGGTCTGGAGCCTTGGCCTGATGATTAGCGGGATGTTTATTGCGGGGACTGCGATTCGTTTTGGAGTGGCGAAGTTCAGGGACCAGTTGGTGAATACGCATGTTGGCGGGGTTCAGGTGGGGGCGTGGTACGGCTGGTGCCTCCGCTATTTCGTGCCGATCCAATTTATTGCGATGTTCGGTTGGTGGATGTATCAATCGGTCGCGGTGTACGAGACTGATGCGTGGTGGGATCCTTTTCGCCGGTTTAGTCTCGGTACGTGTGTATTGCAGTGGGGTGCTGTGCTCGTCGCTCTTCGGATTGTGAACCGGCATCTTGAGCGTGCTGACACAGTGGCGCGTGCTACGCTTAAGGCGTAACGAAAGGAGCTATTGTGTACCCAGATTTTTTTATTGCCCCGATGCGCGAGGAATTGACACGTCTTGGTGTTAAGGAACTGCGAACGGCGGACGATGTGGATGCGACCGTGCGGGCTACGGGTGAAACGGTGATGGTCGTTGTGAACTCGGTGTGTGGCTGTGCTGCAGGAAAGGCTAGGCCTGGTGTTGCGTTGGCATTGCAGCATGGCAATAAGCCTGACATTGTCGCGACGGTCTTTGCGGGCGCGGACGTCGAGGCCACGGAACGTGCGCGGAGTTATTTTGTGGGATATCCACCGTCATCGCCGTCGATTGCGCTTATGCGAGATGGCAAGATGCTGTATATGATGGAACGGCACCAGATCGAGAACCAGGAGGCTGATTCGATTGCCCGTGATCTGACGGTCGCATTTGACAAGCATTGTGCCGCTGATCCGGTTGGTTAATTGCTCGTTGCTGCGGTCAATTTAGATAAGGTGGTCGTTCAGAATACGACCACCTTATTTTTTAGCGCACGGGGGGCGGTCCTTCTATACGCATCGGGGAGCCGACAGCGGTTATGGGAAGCAGTCGGCCGCGTTCGGCCCGGCGGTACATGCCCGTTGTGAGATCAGCAAGCGTGTCGATAAATGCTGGGTGATCGTTCACGGCTGCGGCGCGGGCCATCGGCAGCCCAAGAGTCTGGCAAACTTCAGCGGCTTCGGTATCGAGGTCATATAAGACTTCGATGTGATCGGCAACGAAGCCGATGGGCGCAATCACGGCGGCGGGTAGGCCGTTGCTTTTCTCTTGCCGGAGATAATCACAGATGTCTGGCTCGAGCCATGGGTCCTCCGGTCGTCCACTTCGGCTTTGATAGACAAGTGCCCAGTTGTTTGTGCCTAGCGCAGCCGCGACATCCCGTGCGGATTCTTTAAGGTCGAGCTCGTATCGACAGTCTTGCGCCATGGAATTGGGAATGCTGTGGGCTGTAAAAATAATTCGGGCTTGATCGCGCACATGAGCCGGAAGTGTCGATTGCGCGGAGGTGATATGTTCAACATTCGCCTGAATGAAACCTGGGTGTGTGTGCCAGCCACCGACGTAATGAATTTCAATATCACGATGGCCGGTGGCTTGGACGGAGACGCGGGCTTCGGTTACGTTTTGACGGTACTGGCCACAACTGGAATAACTGTGTTGTGCCGCCAGAATGATGCCTAACGCCCGCGAAATACCCGCCTTGCCCATTTGTACAAGCGTATCGTCAAGGAAGGGGTGCCAGTTCCTCATACCGACGAAAACAGGAAGCTGCGGCCCTGAGTTTTGGAGACGGTCATGCAGGCGATCGGCTTGGCGCCTGGTGATTGCCGTTAAGGGCGAAACGCCGTCAAACAATTCATAATGTTTTGCCACGGCTTCGATGCGCGCCTCCGGAATGCGTCGGCCACGGAGCACATTCCTGAGAAATGGGCGGATGTCCGCAGGTCGCTCCGGACCACCAAAACTAATGAGAAGGACAGCGTCGAATGGCTGAGCAATACGGGTCACGAGAGGGAATGATACGATGAGCTCGCAAGTCGTTGGGTGGAAAGGACGCGCTTATGCCAAAGTTTGCCGCCAGTGTTGCGATGATGTTTAACGAATGGGATCTGCTTGACCGATTTGAACAGGCGGCGACTATGGGCTTTGAAGGGGTCGAAATTCAGGCTCCATATGGAGAATCTTCTGCCAATATTGCGAACCGAGTCAGGACCAATAATCTCACCGCTGCCCTCATGAACGTTCCCGTCGCTGCTGGCGCAATTCCAGGGCGAGAAGACGAATTTCGTCAGGGACTCACCCGCGCCTTTGAATACGCGCAAGCGTCTGGCTGTGGACAGCTGCACTGTCTTGCGGGTGGGACAGATGACTCCAGGGCTGAAGCGACGTTTGTGTCGAATTTAAAGTGGGGCTCCGAACAAGCGCGGTCATTTGGGATCCGTCTACTCCTTGAACCACTGAATACGCAGGACAACCCTGGTTATTTTCTTACGGGGTCAGCGCAGGCTCGGCGGATCATTGACCTTGTGGGTGAGGATAATGTGTTTCTCCAGTATGACTTCTACCATATGCAGATTATGGAGGGATATCTGGCAGAAACGGTGCGAGCCAATATCGACATTATTAGTCACTTTCAGATTGGGGGCGTCCCAGGCCGGCACGAACCGGATGACACACAGGAGATCAATTATCCGTATTTGTTTGACGTGGTCGACGATCTCGGATTTGAAGGGTGGATAGGGTGCGAGTATCGGCCTGCTGGTGACACCATCGCGGGTCTGGCGTGGGCAGGCCCCTACGGGATCGCTCCGCGGTAGCGAGCTTTAGCTGTTCTCCGGTGTGAAACGTAGTCGGTAAGGTACAATACTTAGTTGTGGCGGGGC
>CAZWKO010000170.1:0-5969 GCA_964634925.1 uncultured Vicinamibacteraceae bacterium | reverse complement strand
ATCCTGCATCGCACACACAACACGCTGACCGCGGCCAGTCGTTTCACGCTGAAACAACGCGGTCACAATCCCAAGCGCAAGATGTAACCCGGTTCCTGAATCACCAATTTGCGCACCGGTAACCACAGGCGGACCATCATCAAATCCGGTCGTGCTAGCTGCCCCGCCAGTGCATTGAGCAACATTCTCGTACACTTTGCAATCTTCGTAGGCACCCGGCCCAAATCCTTTAACACTGGCGTAGATAATCTTCGGATTGATTTCCTGAATCCGCTCCCATGAAAACCCCATACGATCGAGTGCCCCTGGAGCAAAATTCTCTGTCAGGACATCACAGGACTCGATTAACCGGGTAAAGATTTCTTTACCCTGGTTTGATTTTGTATTGAGAGTAATGCTCCGTTTGTTTCCGTTGAGCATCGTGAAATACAGGCTGTCGGCATCAGGAACGTCCCGAAGCTGACCACGCGTGGCATCGCCAGACCCTGGCCGTTCAACTTTAATCACATCCGCACCAAACCATGCCAGTAACTGAGTACAGGTCGGGCCTGATTGAACGTGAGTCATATCCAGTACACGTACGCCGTCCAACGCTTTCATCACTCTCTCCGCTTACCTTTGATATAGACCTGCTCATCTTGAATTGTCTTATTCAGCAGACTCACACACGCATACAAGGCCCGTAACGTCGGAACATCGACCTCTGTTATCTCTGCCAACTCAACGACCACGCCAAGCATGCCATCGATCTCAAGAGGTTTCCCAACTTCAACGTCTTGCAACATCGACGTCTTGTGCTTCCCGACACTTTCGGCGCCGGCTATCCGACGCTCCATTGGAACACGGAACCCAGCACCCAATCGCTCTCCGATAGTTTGAGCTTCCGTCATCATGGCCGCAGCCAACGCACGCGTGAGGGGAAACTGGCAGATATCCACCAGTGTCGCATGCGTTACGGCACTGATGGGGTTAAACGTCAAGTTCCCCCACAGCTTCAACCAGATTTCAGACCGAATATCGGTTAACACCCTTGATTTGAACCCGGCCTCCGTAAATAACCCGGACACCTGATTCACACGGTCTGACTCACTTCCATCCAGTTCGCCGACCGGAAATCGGTTCCCCTCAACATGTTGAATCACACCCGGTTCCGCAATGGTGGCTGCCGGATACGCAATGCACCCAATTAGTCTGTCTGGATCAATCTTGTTAAAGAGCACGCCCGTCGGATCAACGGTCTTCACAACCCGACCCGCGAAGGGACTATCAAGCTTTTGAAAATACCACCAGGGAATCCCATTCTGCAGGGTGACCAAAACCGTTTTAGGCCCTAAAAGGATTGACAGATCCTCTACCACCGCTTCAATCTGATGAGCCTTTAACGCCAAGAGCACAACGTCCTGCGGGCCAAGCTCACGAATATTGTCCGTGGCGGTCAAATTCGTGGCCACAAGTTCTTGATCCGCCTCAATCAATTTCAGACCGTGCGCGCGGATGGCAGCAAGATGCGCCCCCCGGGCAATCACTGATACGTCATGCCCAGCCTGAGCAATGCGAACGGCCATATAGCCACCGATTGCTCCAGCTCCAACAACACAAACCTTCATTTAGAAATCCTTCTTAGTGACGTGCAATGTGACTACCTAGTCGACAATCAATTAGGCAGCCTGATTGGCATAGAAACACAGAACCGTTATTGCCTTGAACAGAAACAACACCACACGCCGCGAGAGAAAGAACGATGGCTATTTGCTGCCCGTCAGCGCCTCACGCTCTTCGGCGCGGTGACCAGCAAGAATCCCATCCATTCCGATGTTTCCCTCATGACACGCGTACTCATAGACCGCATCCGTCGTACCCATCAATGGAATCATGACCGTCCATGGCTTCGTATAGGTCGTCGGATCATCAATTGTCACTTCATAGTTGAGCGTCTGCGGGCCAACACGCGTGAACCGCTCAGTCACTGTCATATTTTCAGATGTATTACCGCGAAACGTCGCGTGTGAAGCGTAATTTGTCGTTGTTACGACGAGGGTGTCACCATCCCAATAGCCGCGTGAATCGCCATGCCATAACCGCACGTCATCGTTCAGCGTGGGCGTCCCATCAAGCGGAATGACTCGCGCATCGTGATTCATCTCCATGTACACCACAACATGGTCTTTACTTTGAAATAGCTGGTAGTAACTGTTGTACCCAGCCCCAAGTCTCGGGTGCCCGTACGTAACACACCGCTCACTGAGTGGTCGATCCGTGTAGGTATCGGCCGGGTGCAGACGGCGGTGATCACGAATCATCTTGGCGCGCGCCTGTCCTGATGATGTCATGGCCGGAATACGGCCATCCGGCGGGTCAATAACCAGCGATGTTCGGTTGTTGAAATCTCTATCAGCAATCCACAATTGATTGTAGTTTCCCGTTGTGGGATCGTACGAACCGGCCTTCGTTCGTTCAATGGCCGCTAAAACCAACTGGTCGCCAAACAACGCATCCCCATCGTCAACCGCTTCGGTTGCAGCCACCTGCAAGGCTGCGAGTTCTTCTTCTGTCAGCGTGTCCTTGCCAGCCCATTCCTCCGGCCGTTCAAGCGGAGTGGCGTTGTTGTTCGCCCAGACCCCTTGCAAATCTGGATGGCCGTCAGCCGTACGGGGTACCGTCCAGCTGTCATCCTGGGCAGCCATGTCGACCGGAATCACTAACAGTGTCAGCGCGATAACACCAAGCGATGTGACAAATCGTGACCTCATCTGAGATTCTCCTAACTGCGACAAAAACGCGTTGCGCCCGTGTGGCATGTAAATTGTAGTGGCCCAAGGCCCTGTGAAGCCACTCTAGTGCGCAAACAACGGGCGATGTGACTCGCTCACTGCCTTAATCCCCGAGCGGTGCTCCTCAAGCAGATAACCCGTAAGGACCAATGTGTCTGCCGCGCGCATCGTCTTTTCAAGATAGGCATTAAAATCAGAGTACCGCTCTTCGATTGACCGCCGAGGATCTCCACTGGCAACACGGTCACGCTCTGTTTTCGGAAACTCGAGATATCCACCAGCGAGCCCAAGTAGTGCCTCAGGAACACCGATGCCAGGATTCCTTAAGTTCCAACCTGTATAGGTGGCAACCGGGACCGACACGGCCGGCATACGCAGTACACCACGTTCATTATTATCAGCATCAAGAACAGGGACTCGAACTCCGTATCGAAGGCTCACGTCCCGTTTTGGCGGATGGTGGTCTATTCGTCGAGTCTCGGCAAAATCAGAACCGTAGTCGACAGGTTCAGGCAGGTGGATCGTCGTCGGGTAGTTCACACCTGGCAACGCTGTCCACCCTGTTCTCTCAGCCGACCACGGAACCAGTGTCCCCGAACCAATCGTCGGATAAACACTCCGAGGGGGCGGTGTGCCATCCGTAATCCATTTATCCATTGCTACGAAAAGGGTTTCAAGAAATGGCTGATACACATTCGGATTCGGAGGCAGTTGTCCTCGTTCGGACGGACGACTGGATGGTCCATGCTGTGACCCGCCAAATACATAGACACGAACATCATCAGGCATTACGGTATCCCGCATTCCGGTTGGGTCGGTAAGCACAAGTGACGCGGACCTGTGCCAATACTCTGACGTCGTATCAAGATGCATCACCTTAGGCGCCGTACCATCCGCACGGCTCCGTCGAAGGAGACTGTCCGGTTGATTCGTAAATGGGTCTGTTTCTTCTCCATAGGTAAACGGAAACACATCCACCGGATACAAATGCCCGGTATGCTCATTCGCCGTGCGGGTAGGCGACGCAAAACGATGATTGAAAAAGCCCTGCCCTCCACCCGAAATCACGGGCATGACTCCCTCGAACACCTGTCGCCCCTGCTCATCCGTATTAAAACCCTCATACAGAAACATTCTCAGCGCCCGACCGCTTTGCGAACGCCCTTCACCGATCACGCGACTTGCCAAAGGCTGACCATCACTATCGCGCAACGGATTCAAGGCAGAACCGTCGTGCTTTAGAAAAGATACGAAATCGCGAATAGCTGCAAACCCGGCGCCCTGCACAACGGAACCTCGTGCCTCGTAAATCAAGTCATACAAAAGCCCCGGTTCAAAACCGCCCGGCATTTCAATCACTGCCTCAATAAGTCCACTGCCCTCTTCCTGCGGCCCTTTGGCCAGTAAGAATTCCCAGTGGTCACGCGGAATCAATTCAGCCGTATCGCGCTCGCGACGACGTTTCATTAACTCTGCCTTCGGCAAGGAATCGATCACGGGTTCGTACGCGAGGGCCCCTCGACTCGCGAGTGGCAATTGATTTGTTGGTGCATCCGTTGTTAGTTCCGCGCGGACCATGCCAACCATCGGCACACCGTCTTCTCCAAGTGCCACGGGGGCTTCAATGCGCAGTAACCGATCGTCAACAGGCACCTCCGCAATCCAGCCACTCGCCACGGTCACATACCCATGCCGTAAGAAAAATGGCTGCATGCCCCACAGACGTCTCCCTCGATTGTTAATGTCATACAGCACCGTGCGTTTAGCGAGACTCTTATCTACGGGTGCAATGATCTCAAAGTCCGCATAGAACTCAACAAGACCCTCCCCATTCGTCGCCGCACGCGAAAGATCGATAATCGCCTTATTCGCTTTGTGATTCGGGTCGAGAGCGTATACGACGCGGCCCCGGATACGTTCGTAAGGCCCCACCTTGTCCGGCACATCCACCGCAAACGGCGTGCGTGAGTCAACTATGACCTGAATAACCTCCGCCCGTAAGGGCACACTCACAGACAAAATGACGAGCAGTGACAGCCACAAATAACGATATGTCATCAGTAATGATTCCCTAGTTTGTTGAATCCACTAACGTTCGAGTGGATTAGAACGAAGCTGAAAATGAACGACTTTGCTCGGCGTACCCTTTCCGGTTTCAGTATGAAACGGGGCGCGGGTACCGTACGTCGCCCAGAGGCCTTTCCCCTTCCATCCAGTGTTCGGATCATCGATACGACCATCCATCCATTTTGTGTAAAACCCGAGTGGGTACGGCACACGAAGAATCACCCACTCACCGTCCTTGAGGGCTAATAGGGCTTCGGAGGCATTCCCAGTATTAATAGGGACATTTTCGCCAAGACCTAATGTATTAAATTGATCAACCCATGTGTAATAACTACCCTCGGCACTGCCTGAGTCAGTGAGCCCCTTAAACTGCGGAAGCGGTTCCTCATAGAGAGTCCAGCCCTCGGGACAGTGACGGCCGGTCGCCTCAGGGCCATTCAACGGTCCAGTGCATTTACTGCGATCAAAGCTGGCCATGTGTCCACTAGCGAGTGGGGTCCAGACGACGCCATTCCGATCGATATCCATGCCTCGAGGCGAATAACCCTGCACTAACGCGCGCGGCTCATCCCAGGGCACCTCAAAGACTTCAGTCAATGCTGTAGTCGACGGGTCACTCCCTGGCTCAAGCCGCAAAATCGAACCTGGAAACCCAAGTGATGACCCCCAGACTGTTCCGTCCACCGGGTTAACCGCAACACCATAAAACCCGCTAGTCACACGATGATCTCGCGCAGGATCAATCGCTTCATCAGGCTCGGTATAGTCGTCCCGGCGACCATTACCGTTCGTATCGAGAACGAGAGATGTCCAGCCCTGCGAACGCTCTTCATCACCCGTTTCAAGAAACATTTTGGTATCAAGCCAACCAATGACTTGTCCGCCTCCACTCGTCCAAAGTGTGTTGTTGTCATCCTCAGCAAACACTAAGTGATGGGTGCTGAAACAAGTACCGATGAGCGTCATGTCCTCACTCGCCGGGTCCCACACCGCTAGGTGACGGCCAGAACGAGCAACCGGAAATGCACGGGCTGATGGATGAGCCGAGCCTTCTTGACACATCGCTGGATTCTCTGGACCGCGCACACGCGATGTCAGCCAGACACGTCCGTCTTGATCAAGCATGGGGTT
>CAZWKO010000169.1:0-5973 GCA_964634925.1 uncultured Vicinamibacteraceae bacterium | reverse complement strand
ATGTGGTCATTCATTCGTATCGACATCGCCACGGGTATGTTGCTGGAGAAGACCGTTTTCTGGCGGTAGAACGTCGGCTCGCCGAGCGTCCGCCAATTACGGTCCCGGCAATCGTGCTCCGTGGGAATGACAGTGGTTTTGGTCGTCCTTCATCAGATCCGTCGGCAGACCAGCGGCGTTTTACCAACTTGGTCGCCCGTCGCATCATCGATGGTGCTGGACATGACCTCGCGCCTCAGCGCCCGCAGGCCGTCTCAGACGCGTTGTTGGAGCTGTTGGCATAGGCACCTGTTGTGAGGCGTGGGTGACAGGACCGCGCTATACTCGCGACTGCTTCCGAGAAAAGAGGAGAGACAAGACATGAAGTACTCATCGATGCTGGTTCTGGGAATTTGTACAGTTGGTTTAGTTAGTGTGGCGCCTGTGCAGGATGCGTCTGCGCAGGGTGGGTGGACAACATTATTCGACGGTTCAAATTTAAACAATTTTAATCCGATTGGGGATGCCAACTGGGAAATTGCTGATGGCGCTGTTGGTGCTGACAGTGGAAGTGGCTTCCTGGTGACGAAAGAGTCGTACGGTGATTTTGAACTCACGCTCGAGTTTTGGGTTGATGAGCCGGCGAACAGCGGGATCTTCGTCCGTTGTGCGGATGCAACGAGCGTCACGGACCGTAATTCGTACGAGGTCAATATCTATGACACCCGTGCCGACCAGACCTACCGGACAGGTGGGATTGTGCATATCGCCGCACCTAATAGCGTCATCATGACCGGCGGAAAATGGAATAGTTATGAGATCAAAGCCGAAGGGTCTCGGTTGATGGTGACGCTGAATGGCGAAGAAATGGTTGATGTGCAGGACACGCAGTTTTCGGATGGTCCGATTGCTCTGCAATACGGCCTTGGGATTGTGAAGTTCCGGAATGTCCGTGTGCGCGGTTTGTAACCGCTCGTGATCGAGAGTAGGCGCGACAGATGAGGCAAAGACGACCGGTCGATCGCCGTACCTTTCTTGCGGGGTCAGCTGGCGCGATGGGGGCAGCGGTCTTCGGTGGTGTGCCGTTGGGCATGTTGGCCGAGCAGGGCGCACCACCTCCCGCACAGGGATGGGATAGCGGTCAGGTACGTCACGTACTGCCACAGGTGAGTGATTCCCGGATGCTGATCAAAGCATCGTTCACCCGACCACTCGCTGGACCGCCGACGTTGCGCATTGGCACCACGGATAACACCGGCCGAATGAACGACACGACTGGTGAATATTGGCAATTCTATGCGTCTGATCTGGTGTCTGGTCGGCGATATGAGCTGTCACTGCGCGACAGTGGTGGGGCCTCGTTGTGCGAACCCTGGTCACTCGCCACATTCCCCGGGCGGGATACGCGTCCCGAGCGTTTTCGAATGTTGTTCTTTACCTGCGCGGGCGGACCGGGGGGGACGTATAGCGGTCTTGGTGAACGCACTGGGTTTCTTCCGACGGTGATTCGGAATCGACTGCTTCGTCGCGCGCTGTCTTTCGAACCGGATGCGGCTGTCGCGAATGGCGACCACATCTACTGGGACCTCCACACCTGGCTGGGCGACAACGTCGGGGCGCTCAGTCCGAGTGGGCAGCAGTCGAACTTTAATTTCTCCGATTCCGTATTTTCTGCAAGTAACGAGGCCGCGATGAAGGCGGCAGCCGGTCCGCAAATTGTGCCCGTCTACGGGACAGATTTTCGTTCAACGCCAATCTTTTTTTTGCAGGATGACCACGACCATTGGGAGAACGATGCGGCGAGTGACGAGATCGTCAATTTCCCGATCCCGTGGTTTCAGTTGCAACTCGCCCGTGCGACCCAGCAACTCTATTACCCGGAATTTTTGCCTGATGCGACCCGCCCGGCTGGACTGCCCTGGTCAGGGGTGAGTGATCGCGGCGAGTTGTCTGAGAGTTTTGGCACGGTACGGTATGGCAATTTGGCAGAGGTGGTGCTCTACGACGTCCGCCGGACAATGACGCTCAATGGACCGACCGCCGTCTTTGTTGATCAACAGGTTGAGAACTGGCTCATGGAACGCACCGCGTCCACCGGCGTGAGGCATTTAGTACACGCGCCTTCCAACCCGTTCGGGTGGAGTGCTGGGAAGTGGGGCGAATGGTACCCAGATATTCTTGACCGTGATGCGCTTGAGTTAACGACGGCTGTGCAGAAGCCCTATTGGCAAGAAGGATGGCTGGCACAGCATGACCGATTGATCAGTGCGATTTCTGGACAGCGAGACCGAGCTCCACTGGTGATTAGTGGCGATTTGCATGCCATTGGTGTTGGACGGATGCACCGTGCTGGTGGTGTCAACATGGGTGCGCGTCCGGTGACCACCGTGCTCAGCGGTCCGGTCGGCACATCTGTTCGTGGGTTTCCGTCGGTTGTGCGCGGGATCGGCGCATCCATTCCAGCACATCTTGAGATGGAAGAGTCGGTGGCGCCAATTGAAGACCACGGGTTTACAATTGTTGATTTTCTGCCCGATCGGATCAGTCTCAGGCAGTACAAGTGGGATGTTGATCGTCAGCCCCTTGAGGCGATCGACACACTCGAGCCATTCTATTCAACCGAACTGAACGCCTAAACCGTCTAGTCCATACAGTCTTTTTAAGTCGTTACGGTCGCGGTGGGGTAATCATGATGTGAGCACCCGCCATGCCTGGCATCATGAGCCATGGGCCACCTTCTGACGGCTCCGTGGAGAGTCCGGAGGATTCTGGTGTGGCGAACGGGGTGTAGACCACCCAGCGCGTATAAGCGTCCGTGATGACGCCCGCGTTTGCATCGAAGCCACTTCCTTCAATGACGTACAGCGTTCGGGGTTCGCGGGGCATTGCCAGTGCGCCAGATTCCACTTCACGTTCGCGTGTTTGGATACGTGTCATCCCGGTGACACCTTGGGTAAGCAATTCGCGTCCGCGAGCCATAAAGGGTTCGAGGTCTTCGTGGTAGCACGCCACGCTAAACGCGTTGTCGTTAGGGTTGTCAGCAAGGCAAACAAATTCATTTGATCCGGCGCGGAGGGTGGTGAGTGCTCCGTTGGTGTCGTAGCCCAGGATCGTGGCGCCCGCCCGCCGATCGGCTGGGGCCGGAAGCGACGCTGAGGAAATTTGATCGTCACTCGTGAGTCCCTGGGTCTGCACGGAGATGGCCCCGACAGAAACACAGGTCAGCAGTGCAGAGATGACAGCGGTGGTTATTTTCATGAGCCAGAGTCTAGACGAATTGCGCGAGAAAGATGTGACGGGCGTATACTCAACAAACAGGCACGCTGTATCGGCAGCGATTGCCATGTGGATATTGGGACAGGGAGGCACTGATGACGCAACGGATTTGTCGTAACGGTATCTGGGTGTGTGCGGTAATCGTGATGTTTCCGAGTGGTGTGTTCGGTCAGACTGCGCCGAAGACGCCCTGGGGCGATCCTGACCTTCAGGGAACCTATACCAACAAGACGATTACGCCGCTTGAACGTCCCGATGCCGTGGGTGAAAAGCAGTTCTTGACGGACGAAGAAGTTGCAGAGCAGGAGCAAGCCCGACTGGACCGAAACGAAGAACTGCTGTTGGCAGAGGCGGAGCGAACCGTCGCTGGTGGGAACGTTGGGGGCTACAATAATTTTTGGTTAGACGGAGGCACCCGGCCAACGGGCCGAACGTCGTTAATCGTTGACCCACCCAATGGGAAGATCCCTCAACTGACGGCGGGTGGCGCCCAACGGCATGCCGCACACAATGAGTCGTTTCCGGTTGAGGGACCGTTCGATTCGTGGGAAGACCTCGAATTAAACGATCGGTGTCTGGTGTGGTCAGCTGGCCCGCCGATGTTTCCGAGTGCCTACAACAACAACTTCATTATTTTGCAGTCACCGGGATACGTCGTGATTTACGCGGAAATGATCCATGACACTCGGATCATTCCGATCGATAGTGGCGATCACATTGCCCCATCGATGCGGCAGTGGCACGGTGATTCTCGCGGACATTGGGACGGTGACACGCTGGTCGTAGAAACCCGCAATATTCGCCGGACGGAAGCGAATGCGGCCGCGGTGGGTGGCGACCAGGTTCTTTTGCGCGCGGCGAACGGTCGGACCGATGACACGATTGTCGTGACCGAACGGTTTACGCGTGTTGATGCTCGGACGGTGAACTATGAGTTCACGATTGACGACCCGACCCAGTGGAGTACGAGTTTTTCAGGTGAGTTCCCCTTCACGACGTTTCCAGATGGAGAATTGGAATTTCTCTTTGAGTACGCGTGTCACGAAGGGAACTACAGCATGACCAATATCCTCGCTGGCGAACGGGAGAAGGAAAAGGCTCAGAGGTAGAACGAGCCGTACTGCCATTGGGGGAATCTGCGTCTGATGAGCTGAGTTCCTTGTGGTGTTTTTAGTCCAGTCTCAAACCTTGATTTTGTCCAGACTGCGTCCAAACTTTTTCGTACGCTCACGTACGGTTGAGGCAGGACGTAGTGGTCCATGTCTATAAGTTGACGGCGGATACGATGACAAACATCGATATTGCGTCGGGCGAAGGTACTACCGCGAACAGAGAATCCTCAGAACCTCGGGTGCCGAAAAGGCAAGCATCATATCTATGAAACATATCTACCTGAGGAGTTCGATCGAGGTTCCGACAGCCAGCAAAAAAAAGGGTGATTTGGTGCCTGACCCGAACTGGCCGAGTGGCCGTCGTCCGGATCGCGTTGAGCGAGTCATGACGTTTTATAGCAATCCTTGGAAACGCTTGTGTGAAATGTGGGGGCGAGACGAGGAAAGCTGATGAAGCTCGTAACTGAGCAATAACCGCATGGGGCAGCGATTTCGATTTGTTTGTAATAGTTGTGATTGTGCCATCGAGGCGTGGGAAGGTGGTCATCCCTACTACGTCGAATCCGTAGTTGCAAAGACGGGTGCAGTGGAACAGCGAAAGAGACACGTAAACCATCCAAGCTCCAAGGTCTGCGTTGGAAGCGATTCTTTACACGTATGTCTCTCGTGCGGAAATAGGTTTGTCGTGGATTCCGAGGCTCCGATTACGGTATGTCCGCAATGCAGGTCCAGCGAGATTGTGGACGCGATAGGAGTGGAGCAGAAATCATGTCCCTACTGTCGGCGTGGGACATTCGAAATGGACCCAAGCTTCCACATCATTTCGTGAAAGCATAAAAAGTGACCGTGGAATTGTCGTGTAGAAAAAGGGAGACGGCGCTGAAACGCCTAAGGGCTGTGATCGAATCTTGCTTGCAGTTCGAGGGCTGAACCCCGCCTTTCGGGTAGACTCCGCAGGTTACGGCTCAATCTCATGAGGATTTCCTGTGCACTGGCTTGAGTTTTTGAAACAGTTTCTGACCCGCAATAGAGAAATCGGGGCGGTAGCTGAGAGTTCCGATGGTCTTGCCGAGTTGATCACGGAGTGCGCCTCTGTCGAAACTGCCGATGTTGTTCTGGAACTTGGGCCGGGGACAGGCGTCTTTACCGAAAAGATCCTGCAAAAGATGGCTGATGAGACCACCTTTTTTGCACTGGAAGTGAATCCACGGTTTGTTGAGGCCACGAAACGACGGTGTCCTCAGAGTCGCGTGTACCAGGACACTGCTGTGAATGCGAGAAAGTACATGGACGAACTGGGCGTCACGCATTGCGATGCGATTGTCAGTGGCTTGCCGTGGGCGTCCTTTCCAGAGGAGCTCCAGGACGACATTTTGGATGCGGTTCTTGATGTACTGAAGCCGGGAGGCACCTTCGCCACGTTCGCCTATTTGCGTGGTGACAAGACGGAGCTCGGGCAGCAGTTTCGACGGAAACTGAACGATCGCTTTAGCGATGTGGAGTTGTCACGAACTGTCTGGAATAACATTCCGCCAGCGTTCGTCTACCGAGCGCGTAGCCCAGAGTAAGACAGCACATTGTCTCTCGCTTAGTCAGGGAGTGAGAA
>CAZWKO010000168.1:3410-6002 GCA_964634925.1 uncultured Vicinamibacteraceae bacterium | reverse complement strand
TCAGTCCAAGATCAGCATCATACGTTCCGGTAATCCATGCATCGCCACCACCACGAAACAGCATCGGTAAATCGCCCCACGTATCTCCCCCAGGCTCGCCGGGACGAGCCACCGTCGACGTGCGCCATAATTCGCGTCCCGTGTCCGCATCGTGCGCGGTGATGAAACATCCTTCATCCCAAAACCGCATACATCCGGCCATGCCAGAAAATACTTTCCCATCCGCCACAAGAGCGCCACCGGTATAGTGAAAACCCTTGTCTGGGTCGGCAACGTCTACCTCCCACACCACTTCCCCTGTGCGTGCGTCAAGGGCAACAATATTCGCGTCGGCAGTATTCAAAATAATCTTGTCCTCATAAATCGAAATATTTCGATTTGGTCGTCCACGACCCCGAGCGGTTGGAAATTGCCGTCGATATTCCCAGAGAAGGTCCCCAGTGTCAGCATCAAGAGCCTGAATCAAATTTCCAGGGCTGGCTAGGTACATTTCGCCCCCATGAATGATCGGAGTCGTCTGTTGTGACCCTGCCTCCATGGCCCACGACCACTCAAGCCGAAGATCGTTAACATTTTCACGCGTAATCTGATCGAGCGGACTGTAACCCCACCCATCTCGCGTACGCCGCCAGTTCAGCCAGCTTTCGGGGGGCGGGTCCTCCAACATCGCATCCGTCACCGGTTGAAAGGATGGCACCTGGGCGGACATTGGAACGGTCGTACTAAGGATGACGAATACTGCACCAATCATGAAACGAAGCATCGATTTGCCTCCCTCTGTATCCATAGCTACACACGTAATCTTCAGTCACTGCTCCCGGCGAACATATTTCTTCAACCCCTTCGGGCCCACTTCAGCACCATAGATATTACCCGCCGCATCCACTGCCACACCTTCTGAAAAACTCGTTCCCCGAAGCGGGCCATCATTGGGGTCTGCAGGGTCTGGGATGAAATACATTACTTCACCAGTGCGAGCGCTCCCGACTCGCATGCCTCGCTTCCATTCACCATTTCCCCGTCGATGATTTGATTCGGAGTCGGTCCCAAACAGCATGTCGTCATCGTCGATAAAAATGCCACTCAGACGAGAGAACTGATGCCATTCTTCCAAGAAATTTCCGTCTTGATCAAAGATCTGAATACGATTATTACTACGGTCAGCAACAAACAACCGACCCTGGGAATCAAACGCTAATCCATGAGGAACACCGAACTGACCAGGCGCTGTTCCAGGCTCACCCCACGCCTTGACGAAATTCCCCGTCGCATCAAATTTGACGATCCGCGCGTTCGATTCTCCACCATGCCCGTCGCCTACGTAAATACTGCCATCAGGCCCTACCACCACGTCCGAAGGTTGATTAAAGTGTGCTCCGTCCGTACCCGACACGCCCGCAGTACCTAATGACAGTAGTAGGTCACCATTCGGACTGAACTTATGGACTTGATGTCCTTTACCACCGCCGCCGCGGGCATCCGTCACCCACACAGACCCATCATCGTGAACGTAAAACCCATGGGGCCAGTTCATCAACCCGGCCCCAAAACTGTGCACCAGATGTCCAAATTCATCAAACTTCAATACTGGATCGAGTGTCGAGCCTTCACAAGCATTCGCTTCACAACGCTCTGCGATCCAAATATGTTTGCCGTCGGGATCAATATCGACTGCGCTGGTAGCTCCCCAAGTTCTCGACCCTGGCATCTTCGCCCACCCGACAACCGTTGTATACGGATTCGGTAGATCGTTTGTGGGTCCGATCTGCGAAACCGCCGGGGTTGATAATGAGTTGTCCCCCACAGCGGAAGACTCGGTGCTCGCCGGCATACGGTTCGGCGGCTCGACGGATGTTGTATTAACTGCAGGTTCTGTGGATTGCGGGACGACTGGCGGCAAGTTTCGAACGCACGACCAACTCAGTGCCCCCATTACGATTAGCCCAGTCAACAAAGTGTTTCTCGCATACCGCATTCCGTGTCTCCTTCGTGTTCTCGTTTTCAACGCCATATTCCGTTTACAGGTAAATAATGAATTCCAGTAAGTTACCGTCCGGGTCGCGAATATACCGACTCGTGCCTGTATCAACACCGAGACTTCGACCGCCTTGGCGTGGTGCCGGCCCTTCAATAACCGTCGCACCAACTCGTTCAAGTTGCAGTTCTAATTCACGCTCGCTCCCTCCCCAGACAAAACAAAAATCGCCGCACGGCGGTGTTGCCTCTGATGCGCGGAGTGTAAAGTCACCACTTTCCCATAACTCAGGACGGTGGAAATTAATCTTGCTATCACCAAAATGAACCGAGCAAATCCGATCACCCTCGTTGACATGGAATCCGAATGCTCTATAAAACGCTACCATCGCTGTCGTATTGCGCATTGGTACTGCTACATGATCAAATCGAACCAAATGCGAAGACAACTGATCCTGAGCGGCACTCGCGCTGTTCGATATGCCGGCCAATGTCACACCTCCAATAACAGTAGTTTTTAGAAAACGACGTCTCGACAAACCAGCCCTTGCCGGCGGCGGTGTCCGCGGGTGGCGCGCGGGCGGCGTCCCGCGGCGTCGAGGGCGGCCCGCAGTGGGG
>CAZWKO010000168.1:0-3400 GCA_964634925.1 uncultured Vicinamibacteraceae bacterium | reverse complement strand
AGAAAACGACGTCTCGACAAACCAGCCCTTGCCCCCTGATATGTCCGCTGTTCTAGCACAGGCACCCCCCGTCTCTGCCAACTATCATCGCTCATCAGGAGGTTTGTTGTGAATCAAACTTACGGGTTACGAAAATACCAAGGCAGGCTATGATCTCGTTATGCGTTCAGCCGTAATGACCGTGGTCTTGGTGTTCGTGTGTTCTATAACCATTGCCGTCGGCACGAAAGCACAGGAGACAGCCACATGGTCCCAGTGGGGAGGACCCCATCGAAACTTCATTTCAGAGGTCACCGGCCTAGCAGATAGCTGGCCCGACGGTGGACCACCGGTTCGATGGAGCCGCACCCTAGGAACAGGTCATTCGGCAATCATCGCTGGAAATAATCGCCTCTATACGATGTACCGCGTCGGCAACGGACAAGGTCGCGAAGGACCATGGGAAGCCGAGGAAACCGTTATCGCATTAAACGCGCAGACTGGTGAAACACTCTGGGAACATACGTATCCGTCCAATCTTGAAGACACAAGCTTTGGGTCAGGCCCCCATGCAACACCATTGCTCGTGGAAAACCGTGTCTTCACCGGTGGTACTAACAAACAGCTATATGCCTTTGATGCTGCAAGCGGCGAAGTGCTCTGGTCGCACGATCTCGTAGCTGACTTTAACGCACCACCACTCTTGATCCGACCCCGTGTCAAATCAGGATATGGGTGTAGTCCACTCGCATATAAAGACACTGTGATCTGCTCGGTTGGCGGTCCTGGGCAATCAGTCATGGCCTTCCGACAAACGGACGGAAGTGTCGTCTGGACTGGCGGGGATTTTCTCGTGTCTGAAGCACCACCAGTTCTAATCGATGTTAGTGGCCAAATTCAATTGGTCGTATTCGGTGGCGGAACAGTGAACGGTATGGACCCAGACAACGGAACCGTACTCTGGACACATCCACACGATCCTGGAAACGACTTTAATTTCATGGTTCCACTATGGGGCGAAGATAACATTCTGTTCGTGTCATCAGGTTACAAAACCGGCAGTCGTGCGCTTCGTCTGACACGCGAAAATGACCTTACATCCGTAGAAGAACTGTGGCTCGATCCACAACTACAGTTTATGTTCTTGAATCCATTACGAATCGGAAACTATATCTACGGAACAGATGGTACATTTGGCCCCTCCTTCGTAACCGGAGTTGATATCCATACGGGTGAAACCTTATGGCAAGAACGGGGCTTTGCCAGAGGCAGCATGCTCTACGCAGACGGCAAAGTCATCTTAATGGATGAAGATGGTGATTTGGCTTTGACGCGTATGACTCCAGATGGAATGACCGTTCTTGGGCGTACTACCATTTTTCAGTCAACTTCCTGGTCTGCCCCAACACTGGTTGGTACTACGCTGTACGTCCGCGACCGTGAAAAAATCATGGCTCTGGATCTTGGACTTACCCCGACGAACTAGCGGTAGCTTCGGCATCCAAACAGCTCACCCCTGGTAGCCATTGTGGCCTAATTGGACCAGCGTGCCATCGGGATCAGTAAAGTACAACTGGTCACCACCTGACGTACGCGCTGCGGGATTTCGACTGACGCGCGCTTCATACCCGACATCATCGAATCGTGCTTTGACCCGATCAGCATCGAAATCGTCAACACCAATACAAAAGTGATGTACGCGACCGGGCTGCGGAATGTTGTACACACCAAGAAACCCATCAGACAGGCCCATGTTAATACCACCATTCGGCGGGCGGCTCACGACTTCAAGTCCTAATAATGACTGATAAAAAGTCGCCGAGGCTTGGACATCAGAAACAGCGAGGGACACATGATTGATCGTACGACCTTGTGCCACCTGACCGACCGTTGACTGCGCTGTCGTTGATTTCGCCGAAGCGGCCGTAACCATCGCCGCAAGTGACGTAACCAGTTGTCGACGGGTCAGTTTCCGCGTTTCGAATTGTTCAACGAGTTGTTCAATCTCCTGATTCATTGCCGTCTCCCTTCACCCCTAATCGAGGCGACGCATCTCCAAATCGACACCACCCTGATGCAAAACGAGCGCCTCTACCAGTTCGTTATCAAGTCGGAATGAAATTCGAGTATTCGTATCTCGATAAAAAAACTCCGTTTCTGACTCGGCAAAAATCTCGACGCCGGCTTGGTCAGTCATTTGGGCTAATAACTGGTCGCCATCCTTGCTAATACTGATTCCAAAACCGGGTTGTTCCTCGTATTCGCCAACGTAACGAGACAAAACGTCATCCGAGAGCACCATAGCCGGGCGTGTCTCCGGATTAAGACCAACTTCACTAGTAACTTTGTTCGCACGTCGACCAAAACCTTGTTGCTCAAAAACCAAGTGATCGACCTCTCGGGTATCTTCACGAATCCCGAACATGATACGAAGTCCAGATTCAACCTCAATAAATTCGGTTTCGGAGGCAGGGATAAGCAATCGAGTCCCGCGCCCAGGCGCACGCACGTATAGACGGTCACTCTCAACCAAAATTGTCAGCACATATGTCGCCGACAACTCATACTGACCTACGTAGCGACCAAGTAGGAGCGGGTCAACATGGATAGGACGTTGAGCATAGCCTGACCCGGGAATCAACAGTGTTGAAATAGCCAGAGCCACGCATAGCGAAACTTGCCTAAGCATCTTCCTGGTGACTGGTAGTTGCTGCAATGTCAACATTTGCAAACTGCCTAGTACTTGTCTAGTCCTTCGGTCAATTCAATGTACGTACCAAATGGATCAGTGAAAAAAGCAATGGCAATACCAAGCTGGTCCAACTCACGGTATGGAACGTCGAACTCCACACCTGCAGATTCAAGCTGTCGACAAAACGCTTCGAGGTTCTCGACTTCAAAACCAATATGGTCGAGACTTCTACCTTCAGTTCCTTCAAGCGTCGCCGGATTCCCCGAATAGGTCAGATTGACACCAGGTAGATCTGCCGCCTGAAAAGATCCACGCGTTCCTGGAATCGCACCGAATGTATCGACATACCAAGCCTTCATTGCATCAACATCATTCGTATCGAAATGAATGTGGTGAAGCGCGATGGCTTCCTCTTGGTCACGGTCCTCAACTAATTCGACCTTTACGTTATCGGGCGCCATAACAAACGCAATATAAGTATCTTGATTGTCTATGTACGCCATGTCGTCGATCACGGCCATTCCAGATGGCAATTCTTGTCGGGTAACAACTGGGAACCCTGCCGCACGCACCTTACCGAGAACTGCTCGCACACTTGGCACACGGAACCCGATGTGATTGACCGCAGATCCTTTTGTCCCGCCAGTCGGTTCACGCTCCCGGACGAAAACATGGACATTTGGAAACTTGTACATCTCAGACTGACCAAAGGCAGTGGGGCTCCCCCCA
>CAZWKO010000167.1:0-6024 GCA_964634925.1 uncultured Vicinamibacteraceae bacterium | reverse complement strand
CGCGAGCAACCATGTTGACGAGTTCGGGTTTTCCGATTCAGAGAGAAATGCGCTCCACCGCTCAGTCCAGTGGAATGAAAACCGAGAAAGCGCAGACTGGCTGCACATCAACGCCGCCTCCTACCTCGGACCAAATCACTGGCACGACGACGGAGACGAGCGCTTCAATCCTGAGAACATAATTTGGAGTAGTCGCGAAGCAAACATCATCGCCATCATCGATCGACAAGGTTCCGTTGTCTGGCGAATGGGCCCAGACTACCGGATTGATCCAGCACTCCGTGAACTCGGTCAGATTATTGGCCAACATAATCCGCACATTATCCCCAAAGGGCTTCCCGGAGCAGGCAACCTATTGGTTTTTGATAACGGCGGGGAAGCTGGATACGGCACGCCGAACCCAGCGGCCCCCGAAGGCAGAGGGACTGTTCGCCGCATCAATTCACGCGTGCTTGAAATTAATCCGGTGACATTTGAAAAAGTGTGGGAATACACGTTGACGGCAACAGAACGCCATCGGTTTTTCAGCCACTACGTCAGTAATGCCCAACGGTTACCGAACGGCAACACGATGATTACCGAGGGCGCGGACGGACGAATTTTTGAGATCACCGCTGACTCTGAAATCGTCTGGGAATACGTCAACCCATTCTTTGGAGACGATCCAGATACGCACCGTATCTACCGTGCTCATCGTGTGCCCTACGACTGGATACCGCAACTTCCACGCCCCGTTGAACTACGCGTGACACCACCGAACCTCAGCGATTTTCGTATCCCACCTGATACCGTCAACTAACAACTTCAGCAAGACGACTCTGCTTTAGCTGTTTATGAAGACGATTCGTCAAAATCAAGTCGCATCGGCGTCATCGGGAGTTCCACCGGACGGTGAATCGGCCCCTCAATAACCGAGTCCTCTGCAAATACGATCCGCATGCTTTCTACCGGTGTTTCGACGTATTGATATGCAGTGTCGAGGCTCCAGCCAACGGTTCGTTTGCCACAACGGTGACATTCAAGAAATGCCCGGTGATTCCCAGATTTCGTGTGGAATTCATGTCCCTGCCAAAGAAAACACGCCAACCGCCGAGTCCAAGAATTCCAGATCATTTATTTACAGGCCGAGCCCGCTGAGTAGCGCAGACTAACACACCACGAATGCACGTGAAAGATAAATGGCCGAGTACTTCGCGGCACACAAACTAAACGACCTAGACGGCATATAGTAGTGCCTTAAAAAAAGAACGTCTGAGCTATCCATGGCAATCGATCGACCCGCTTTAATCCCGAATTCGCCCACCGACGACAAGGAGGACCTCCTCCCGCTGCCGAACTTGAATATTCCTCAAGGCGTGACCTCTCTTGGTCGCACGCTCGTCATCACAGGGGAAGTGACTGCCGAGGAAAACCTTATTATTGAGGGTACGGTCGAAGGAAAGATCTTGGTGCCTGAGCACGCTGTCGCAATTGGGCGAACTGCCCGGGTGTCTGCCGATATCATGGCTAGAACTGTAACGATACTTGGGGAGGCATCCGGGCGGTTTACCGCGTCTGAAAAAATTGAACTGCGCCAAACCGCTAGAGTCGCAGGGGAAATCATTGCCACGAAGGTCGAAATGATTGAGGGTGCAATTTTTGAAGGTTCAGCCGACCCCTCTAAAACCGAAACAGCCGTCGCCGTCAGCAAACACCGCTTCAAAGAAGGTCGGGCAATGGAGCCCACTGAGTCAGCCAACAATTTAACCATCGACGAGTAATGCCCACACATCGCAATTGCTTCAACGGACCAAAAGCCGTCGCCTTACCGTGCGCAACGCTGTTGCTCCTGTGCATCTTCGGCGCTAGTTGCTCAAATAGGTATATGAACACTGACTGGGACACCATCGAACATACGATCGCGACCGAATTTCCAGGCGTTCCTCAGCTCACGACCGATGAGCTTTCCAACATCCTTAACGACGCCTCAAAAGAAGTCATGCTCCTTGACGTCCGTGGCGACGAAGAGGTCGCAGTCAGTCACCTACTCGGTGCTGTACGGGTTGGATCGGTTCGGGAAGCGACCACTCTCATTACATCAGCACCACAACATACAATCATCGTCGCCTACTGCTCGGTTGGTTACCGCTCCGCAGAATTGATCTCAGAACTAACAAAAATCACTCCGCGGAAGGTCTACAACCTCAAAGGCTCACTGTTTCAATGGGCGAATGAACAACGACCAGTCTATCGAGGCGCCGAACGTGTTACGACTGTTCACCCATTTAGCGATCGATGGGAGGACCTCCTAGACACATCTTTTCACGCCTACGAAATCAGTTCCGTTATCAGCCACTAGCGAGATGACCAGTTCTGCAGGCATCGATTATGCTCGCAACGTCTGGACGATCACCCGGCCCATCTCCAACATACACAAAGCGGACTATACCGGATGGATCGATCAGAATATCGCCACCCTGCTGAACCGTATCGGAGACTGGCCAACGCGGCCAGTGACCGGCCAGCGCCTCGTTAAAATACGTCCTCATCGTCGACCAGCCAAACAGATGACGAAGTCTTGACCGCTCATATCCGTAACCGCGGTATAAAGATCGGTCCTCATCGATAAGAACCGTCCATGGACTTTCGGTTTCTTTCGCATAAGTCCGTGCGGATTCAGCCGATTCAAACGTCACAGTCAGGACGCGCACCCCAAGTTCGGTCAACAAACGTTTCTGTTGCTGCAACTGCAGCAAGTGCCGGCGGCACGCCAGTCAATTTAAATGACGATGTAGAACCAAAAGGAGCCAGTCGCCACGAAAATCTTCGAGAACATGCTCGCCCTCCTCAGAATCGTACAACCGAAATGGCAGACCAGGTCGACCAATGAACTCCCTGTGCTCGGGCATTACCCCAATTATAGAGACGGTCTGTTTGACAAGAAAACCTGACCAAGCGAGACTTACACACTAGGTGGCATGTCGGTCATACGCCACCGGAGGACGACTCAGTGCCCGAACAGACAGCCGAAGCGACAGCAACAGAACAGACTCTGGCACAACGCCTGATTCTTGGGTTTTTGAACGCCACAACGTTTTATTATGTTGCACTCAAACCGTCGGTACAAATGGCAACGTTCGTGGAAGACAGCGAGGTGCTGTTTACATTTGTCAGAAACCTGATTCTGATCATTGCAGCATACGCCGTGACGTCAAAAGTACTGTTTAAACAGCGCTAACCTTAGATGCCAATTGCCCACGACACCGATGGGAGAACATGACCATGCTCTTTAGACCGATAGTCGCAGCACTTGCGTTCACGACAGCTATTACCGGAGTGGGCTTCGCACAGACGTTTGACCCCTCGTCCATGAAAACGCCTGACGGGCAACCGGACATCAGCGGGACGTTTACCTTTCGTACGCTTACCCCACTCCAACGCCCGCAAGCGCTAGCTGATCAAGCGAACCTTGACCCCGAAGCTGCCGCGCAGTTTGAGGCATCAGAACGCATCCGCCTGAATCGAGACCTTTTTGATCCAGAGTCCGGTGCTCCCTCTGCCGGTTACCAACCGCGTGCCGACGGCGGCGTGCTCTCTTACAATGAATTTTGGTATGAACGAGGTATTGAGCTCGTAGCCGACAAACGCACTTCGCTGATCATCGATCCACCGAATGGCCGCCTGCCTGAGCAAACACCAGCCGCTCGGCGACGCGGCGCGGCACGGCGCGCGTACGTCAACGAACACCGTTACGATTCCTATGAAAACCGAAGCCTGTTTGACAGATGCATTATGGGATTCAACTCAGGCCCGCCAATGGTCTCGGCTACATACAACAATAACGTAATGATCTTTCAAGCCCCCGGATACGTCACCATACTCAATGAAATGGTTCACAACGCACGGGTCATTCCAATCGGTGACGGAACAGATAAACCGCCCTTCTCGCAATACTCCGGAGTATCGCGCGGCCACTACGAGGGCGACACGCTTGTGGTTGAAACCACTCAGTTTATAGGTGGACAGAGTCGTGGCACTGGCCCGAATATGCACTTGATCGAGCGGTTCACCCGATTGGACCCGGATACAGTCGCATATGAGTTCACCGTAACTGACAGCACCGTGTATACGACGCCGTATACCGCCCTTATGCCGCTGAGACGAACTGACGATGACTTATTTGAATACGCTTGCCACGAAGGAAATATTGGGATGCACGGCATCCTGGCCGGCGCCAGAAAACTTGAGTCGGAGGGACGTGAACTCCGTCGTTAACTCAAACAGGTCAGAGCACACATCGGACTGATTCGTTACTACCGTAATACGGTCGGCTTATGCCTGAGCCTAAACCGTCCCACATCGAATGCTATAGTGATCGACACTTAGTTGGAGGTACGTATGAAACGAATTCTGTGCATGACTGTCCTAGTTGCTCTTGGTGTCCTCGCAACTTGGGCCTCAAACGCTGCTCAAGAAGCTCGGTTTCCGATCCGGGCACTCGAAGTCGCACAGAATCTCCACGTCCTTTCGTCAGATCCGAGTCAGCAGGGCATGCGCACTGGGGGCAACACTGGCGTCTTCGTCACCACCAACGGCATCGTCCTTGTCGATACAAAAATCAAAGGGTACGGCCCTGATATTCTCGACGAAGTTCGAAAAATATCAGACAAACCCATCACTACGATTATCAACACCCACACCCACTGGGACCACAGTGGCTCAAATCCAGAATTCTCAGACACCATTAACTTTGTAGCGCACGACAACACCCTCAAACATATGTCTGGGAACAACTGCAGCGATGGGACCGGTTTTCAAGGCGGATCAATTACAAACTGCGAATCATTTAAGGGTGTCAACGAAAAGTATTTACCAAACACTACATTCGCGACCCAACACACTTTGTTTAGTGGAAATGACCAGATTGACCTGTATTACTTTGGTCGAGGCCACACCGATGGTGACATTTTCATCGTCTATAAAGAAGCCCGCACCGTTCAAACAGGTGACATGTTCGCACGGAAAGGATTGCCTTACATCGACTCCGCCAGATCGAATGGAAGTGCAACAGAATTCGGCGAAACTCTTCGTAAAGCAGTCGCAGGAATCTCAGACATTGACACCGTGATCACAGGGCACGCAGACGATCTGCATACCTGGACCGATCTCGTGAATTACTCAGGTTTTTATAACGACCTGGCTACAAAGGCAAAAGCGGCCAATTCTCGTGGCCAAAGCGTAGATGACTTTGTTTCAGCCTACCGCGCACCAACTCAATACAGCGACTTCTCGGTCGACGAAGGTCGCCTCCGAACCGTTGTGGAATTGATGTACAACGGTCAATAACGCGACATCCCTAAGTCGTCGAGGCACGTGGTCGATGGGCACAAAAAGCGAACGTATCATTCAAAAAGAACGTGACAGCTTGAACCGGGCTAACAGGTTTTACGAGCGACAGGTCAAAGACCACCTCACCCCGGTGATGCAGAATTTTATTGCCAAACAACACATGCTCTTCATTGCGACAAGCGATGCCGAAGGCAACTGCGACTGCTCACCCCGATTTGGCCAGCCGGGCTTTGTTATCGTTCAAGATGAACACACCTTGGCCTACCCAGAATTCAGAGGAAATGGCGTCTTTGCTAGTCTTGGAAACATTGTCGAAAATCCAGCTATCGGCCTGCTGTTTCTTGATTTCCTCGTGACTTCTGTTGGCCTCCACGTGAATGGCCATGTCGAACGACGAGCACCTGAGGAAGGACCGGTCCCTAATGGTGAATTAGGCGAACGGTACGGCGTCTCAGACAAGACGCTTATTGAACAGTGGGTGTATATACACGTAGACGAAGCCTACATCCATTGCTCTAAGCATGTACCGAAACTCGTTGCCCGTGACAAAGACGTCCAATGGGGAACGGACGACAAACAACTCAAGTCCGATCGTTTTTTTCTCGACTAAGTGAGGCCACAGGCGACAGTATCTAACGACCGGCGCCCGCCACCTGCACACGAATCCTGTAGAAGCCGCTCTGCGCGGTCATAAAC
>CAZWKO010000166.1:0-6038 GCA_964634925.1 uncultured Vicinamibacteraceae bacterium | reverse complement strand
AGGACAACGAGGCGACCATGTGCGTCAGCGGTGTGCAGTAGCGAATTGATTGGGCGTACCACTTTGTCGCCATGTGGGACAGGTAGTGCGCCGCCAGGACAGAAATCAACCTGTACATCGACGACGACGAGTGCTATCGAAGAATCGGGCATGGGTGGTACATTAGAACCGATGGCGAATGCCCTGTCGACAGACCTCTATGAGATAACGATGGCAGCCGGATATGTCGAGGCGGGGCTGACGGATTGCGCTAGTTTTGAATTAACGGTTCGTTCGTTGCCGTCGCATCGCTCTTACTTGATTGCGGCAGGACTTGAACCGGCGCTCGAATATCTTGAGAAGTTCTCGTTTACAGCGAATGAAATTAAGTATCTCCGCGGCTTAGGCACGTTCAAGAACGTGCAGGCGAAGTTTTTTGATGAGACCTTGCCGTCCTTACGTTTCACAGGTGAGGTCTGGGCGATGCCGGAAGGCACACCTGTTTTCCCCCATGAACCCCTGCTCAGGGTCACGGCGCCGTTGGTCGAGGCGCAGTTGGTCGAGACAGCCTTACTTTCTACGATCTCGTTTCAGACGTCAGTAGCGAGTCGTGCGGCGCGCATTGTGGCCGCGGCAGGGGGGCGGCCAGTCTTTGAATTCGGAGCGCGGCGTGCACATGGCACGGAGGCTGGAGTGTTAGCCGCGCGTGGAGCCTACGTGGGGGGCTGTGGAGGGACGTCTATGGTAGTAGCGGGCGCGCGATACGGTTTGCCCGTCACCGGAACGATGGCACATTCCTGGGTGATGTGTTTTGAGACAGAAACGGAAGCGTACGAGCGATACATGGCGTTGTATGGCAGTCAGGCAGTGCTGCTTATTGATACTTATGACGCTGTCACGGCGGTAGACCGGATCGTAAGGGCAAGACTTAGGCCAGGCGCAGTTCGCATCGATAGCGGTGATCTGCTCCTGGAAAGTCGGTTAGTACGTTCACGACTCGATGCGACAGGATTGGCAGAGACAAAAATTGTCGTCAGTGGCGATCTCGACGAGTATCGGATAGCTGCCTTAGTGTCGGCGGATGCACCGATAGATGGGTTCGGAGTCGGTAATGCGTTGAGTACGGCATCGGATGCACCGGCTTTGGGTGCCGTCTATAAACTGGTCGAACTTGAACGAGATGGACAGACTCGGCCGACATTGAAACTGAGTGAAGGAAAGATCACGTATCCCGGAAGAAAACAGGTGGTGAGGGTGCCGGGCGAATCGGGTTCGTACTCATATGATGTCATTGGTCTCGCTGACGAGGACCCGTCTGGCGCCGGACATGCATTATTGGAGCGCGTGATGGTCGACGGACGGCGGGCGCGGAGGAGACCGGAGCTTGAGTCGCTGCAGAGACGGACTCACAGCGAACTGCAACGGTTGCCCGAAGACATACGAGACATGCAACAAAGTGAGCAGTATTCGGTCCGGGTGAGTCAGACGTTACAGGACCTTCTGGCCGAGCTCAGTGATGCACTTCAGAACGCGGAGCGGTAGTGCAAGTTCCGGCTTAAGTTGGAAGCGTGAAGGCTCGGTGTTCTCGGCGAAACGACACGGAACAGTGGATGTGACAGAGCCTCGAAAAAGAAATGTTACGATGGGTGTGATGCCCTGATTTTATAGTCGGGCGGATTTTGTATGGAATGGCGCAGGATTGTACAGCGTTGCACTTGTTCGTGGCATGATAGCGACGCTTGTTGATTTCGCTGTGGTTCTATAAAAGAAATTTTTTTCGGAGTTGAGATGGTAGGACAGGTACGACGGACTGGCTTGATCGCTATTGCAGTATTCGCAGCCGTGCAGATGGCGACGACACAGATCGTTGGTCCGACCGACGGTGGTTCTTCAGGTGGTGGTTCGGGTGCTGAGGATACGGGTGGCACTGGAAGTGGCACGAGGCCGCCGGGTGATACTGGCACCGGGACGGCTCCGGCTACTTGCGAGGCAGGACCAGGCGACTCAACCATTCCTGGAAGTTTCATCTATGACGGAGGCGGTGCGAAAAACTATGAGAATGGTGTGACCTGCTTCGCCGTTGGTGATGGAGACTGGGAGACCGTTACAACCTCCTATGGACAATTCAAGAAACAGTCGCTTGCGGATAAATGGCCGGACGGGGAATATTTTATTGAAGACGATCGCCAGCATTACAACCACATCACGTATGAAGGCTACAAACGACTTCCGGTGAATGATACGGTCGAGCTGACTGAACTTGATGGACTGAGTCGCGTGGCGCGGTCATCCGCCCCGGCAGTCGTCGAGGTGTTCGGTGACCGGTGTTTCCGGACGTCTTCCACACAGTCAGTGTGGACACTCCTCCAAATGCCGAGCGCTGGTTTTTTTGTCAACGATCGAGTCGTGGTCACTGGGGTTGCCGGGATTCGCAAACTTGAATACAACGAAGGTTCGAAGGGCTGGGGCGAGGCACCGTTCCCCCAGTCAATCTTTAGCTGTGCTGAACAGCAGGCTGAGGAAAAGACATGGCAAGAGCCTGACGACTTGTCGACATTCGAAGAAGGTGCCGGTCCCTTCATCCGTCTGTTTGATGGCCGATGGGCGTCCGGGAAGGTGCTGGCAACCAATGATGTCGCGGCGGTGATAGAACTGGAGCGTGTGACGTCGAATGGCGACACGCTCGTATCGACGTGGGATGCCTGGGATCCTGCGCTCGCGCCGGGTGATCCGCTGCCGCTCTCACCAGGAAGTACGGTGACGGGCACACTCCTCACGATTCACAGTCCTGAAGAAGCGCGGGTGAACGGTGGCTGGTTTATGACCACCGGACCTGTGGTGTCCTGCGATTCTGTTAAAGACTTTTTGGCGGGCACCGCACTGGTGGCATTAGATGTGTATACCGATCGCATAAGTACCGGTGCGCCTGTGCTCGACGAGGAAGGCTATGTCGTCGGCATCATTGACGGTGAACGCGTAGGGGTACATCCAGACTCCTGTAAAGCCGAGCGATATAAGGGAAAGAACTCATTAGGTATTCTGAGTGATTTTTTGGCCTCGACGGCGGACATGGCCGGGGTGCGTCCTGTTGACGGAATACGCAATCTGATTCTGGGTGCGACATCAGACACGGCGACGGTGCCGGCCAAAAGTGATCCAGAGTGGGTGTTGAATCCTGAGGTCGCCACAGGGGCTCGATTCGAGGTCATTGATTGGGGTGAAGACTACACGCCGTCGGGATTTCCAAAATCTGAACTGAATAGTGAGGCGTTCAATGTGGCGAAACAGGCCACGCTCATGTTCACGCGGGAAGACGGTTGCACGCTTTGCAAAGAGGAAGCGGAGCGATCGAATGATTTTAGTGTGACGTGTATGTGTACGGGCTTTGCGGTCACCAATAACCTCATTGTTACGAATGACCACTGTGTTCCCGCGTTGAATCTTGGTGATAAGACAACCTTTCGGTCGTTTTATGGGCAGGATGTCGAGGCCGAGTTGATTGGGACCTCGAGAATTGACGGTGTGGGCACCGATATCCATGGACGTGACTATGACCCGGTGCACAAAGGCGACGTGGCATTACTTCGGACGAAGCAACGGATGGACTTGACGCCCGTGAAATTGGGCGATTCTGATCTGCTGCAACAGTACGACCCCGTCCTCTCGGTGGGCCATCCGGCCCTCATGGCGAGGACCGGTCCCTTCGTCACCACAGTCGGGCATGTACTGGGGCTGAACGTGCAATATCCGAAAAATCTTCAGTACCAGTTGCCCGCCCATAAAGGGGCCAGTGGAAGTGGTGTATTCAATTTAGACGGCGAGGTGATTGGGCAAGTCGCGAATGGCGGGCATTACTACCAAGGGGAGATGCAGACCTCGCTGATTACACAGTATGGTCGTCGTGCATTGACAATTGACCACGATCCCTTTTGGTTGAATCTCAGTCCTATTCCGTTTGAGGTGTCGGCGTATGTGCCGATCGCACGAGGGCTCTCAACGGGCGGTGCGCCGAGTAACTACATTCGGCAACTCGTCGAGCAGTGGGCGCCGGGTGAATTGGCAAGCAACACGACGGCAGCGAGTTTGTCATCAACAAATTCGACGACCGGCTCCACAACGAGTTTGCCTGGTTTCGTAGACTTGCGGCCGACGCCGACTCTGACAGTTGATGAGAACGGAATGACCGATTTGCAGAAGTCGGTCTGTGACATCACAGGTGATACAGCGGAAGATAAACCGAGCCTTGACATAATCAGCGTACCGCTACTGGATCCGATGTCTGAAGCGGCGACGAAATGCATCAAGGTCTTTAGTGTGATGGTAATTGCCAATAGAGAGGGGCCGGAAATTCCCGACCGAGCGCTACAGCATGCGGCGGCGGTCACGGCAGAATATCTCGATAATGATGGCGACGGGATGGTCGATGATCCGCCGGTCAATGGGGCGTTGGTTGAAGCGAACGCTGCCGTCCTGCTCGTGAATGACCAGCGTGACGACGAGGAGCTATTTCAGACGCGGTTCGGGAATGCGAATGGCATTAAGCATGCGATGTTGTCCGTGTATGAGATTCCTCCGCACCAAGGCAAAGGGTATGGGGGGAACTTTTATGATTCCTCACTCGAAGAGATCTTTCATCTGATTACGGATATCGGGTACGCGACGGTCTACGAGGACTTAAATCCAGAGGGCAATAGCAAATTGACAGCCGCGATGGATGTAGCACGCGGCGGCAAATTCCTGGAGGTGCCGGAGCAGTATCCGGACGAGGCATGGTTGACGTATGCCGATGCCGGATGCGCCTACAAATGCCAGGCGACTGAATATCTTCATTGGTTGCTCTCAAGCGCGCTCGGTGCTCAGGCTCACCGGTGTGACGCCATTGCCGGGAATTGGAAACTATGTACGCGTGAGCAAGTCGAGGAGACCGACACGGCTGGCTTTGCACTTGTGACGAATCCGGACTACAAGCTACCGACTGTGTTACCTGATGGCGGGTATCCGCACGTGGCGTTTATTACGGCCGGTCGCGCCACGGACCGCCCTGATCTGACACCGAAGTTGATACCAGTAGGTGACCCATTGCATGGAATTTTCCACAAATACGTCAATGTGTTCGGGGTGAGCATTTTGGCCTTCGAGGGATACCCGGACGACATGATCAGTCATGTAGCAACGGTTACGGCGGAGTATCTCGACAACAACGAAGACGGCACGGTTGACAACCCACTCGTGAATACAGCGATCGTGGCGGACCACGGCACGATCGTGCTGGTAACGATTGGTGGAGACGAGCGTCCGACGGAAGAATGGTTCGCGGTACGTGATCGAGATGAGTTGGCGTATATCAATGATCAAGTAACGATCGGGATGTATGCCAACAAAGGGGGGACCCAATGCGGGAAGGAATGCGGAGAGCTTCCTGATTCCGCGTTGGAGCATGTTCCAGAAATTATCCAGAAGTCGGGCTACTCGAAGGTGTATGACGACTTCAGACCGGAAGAAGGTTCCCGACTGGCGTTGGCGATTGATGCGGCCAAGGGGGGTGCGACGCTCGACGTCCCAGACTCGTATCCGGAGGATGCGTGGTATACCCCGGATTATGGCTATGAACAGCAATTTGTCGAATATTTTTACCACGGCCTAGGCACGTATCTTGGCCTTTACGGAGATACGTCCCCAGGGGTCTGTGCAGACTACGCAGCAGAGTGGAATGTGTGCACGCGTGCGGAACTCGAAACAACGGATACAAAAATGTGGTCGTTGCTCACGGACGAGCAGTATAAGTTGCCACAGGTCGCCCCGGATGGAGTGTATGGGGCGCCCGAGAACCGATGGGTCGAAGAAGGCATTCGCTTGGATAACGATCGGGTTGGGTACACGGGTGTCATTGCCGACACGTCCAGCATCAAATTGAGCGGCGGAGCAGATAATGGCAACGTGCGGATGTATCTGTTCACGGGCGGAGCGATCCGAAGCGTGATTATGACGCCAGGTGTCCCGACGCTTGTCCGAGTGGAAGCGGGGACGCGCCTGCCGGAAGGATATGGTCAACCACGGGT
>CAZWKO010000165.1:0-6098 GCA_964634925.1 uncultured Vicinamibacteraceae bacterium | reverse complement strand
CATCGTCCGTCTGGATATTCAATGCACCAACATCTAGCGCACCAACTTTCCCTGTCACACGCCCACCACCGACAATTGGCACAACGGAACTGCCTTGCAAGCCAATCCGCCGTGAATAAAACAACGTGGGAGCATTGCCACTCCCGGCCGAACTTCGAGAGTTTCCAGCAACTTGTCGTAACGCGCTATTTCTATTGCTGACCGTGACACCTCGCGCAAAATCAAAAATGCCCCTGCCTTCGAGAAAAAACTCCCGCTTTTCAGGAAAGAACAAACTAAACCTCGTTAGATTGACTTGTTGTTCATCGATTTCGACTTGTGCAAAATCTGTGTTGTAGGTGAAGTCAGCCGTTAGGTTCTCCGTGATGCCGTACTTCACATCAAGACCTCCATTCGCGTCGACAATGTTTCGTGTCGGTGGCACCGCCATCAGGTCCGTCGTGACGCCGCCAATCGCATAGGGCTTAATCTCTAACTTCGTACCTCCAGATGGCACCTCCATACCAACCAATGTCGCGGATTCTGAAATCCGAAACACTCCGCTCCGTCCTGCGGAAATCGGAATGGCATTTAGAAATGCCCGCTCGTTCTTTCGACGGATTCTTCGGTGAAGCTGTACACCCCAGACCGGGTCAGCATCCGGACGATACCGAAGTGATTTGAATGGGATCTCCATCTCCACAGACCAACCACCGGCAAATCGAGCTGTCCGCACATCCCACACAGGATTCCAGTCGCTGTTTGGATTGCCTTCATTCGTAACAGCAAAATCTCCAATTGCCCCGATCGGATTCGTATAGAACACCACGGCATTACGTTGATCGTGAAAGGTATCAAATGACACAAACAATGAATCGTTGTCTCGTAGTTGACTCGTATCCCGTCGCATCTCATTCATAACCCATGCACTCTCAGGAGCCGAATCCCATATCTTTGCACTCACATACACCGACGTATCGCTAAAAAGAATCCACGCCTCCGTCTTTTCGCTTGCGGGTTCACCTTCGTTCGGGGTCTGCTGAATAAATCCACTAATCGGAGAAACTGTCTGATAAATAGCTTCGTCAAGTGCCCCATCAAGACGTATTTCATCTGCGACACGTACGGCCCGAATGGTCGCGTGCCCATCCGCATCACGTACCATCGTCTCAGACGCTGCAGGAACTACGGCACTTCTGGCGACGGTTTCCGGTAAAACATTCTTATTAGGGAATAACCTCACGTCCCCGTCGGAAGGACGAACCGCGTCACCGTCAAAAGCGCTGCGGAGTCGCTCGACAAGCTCATCCTGTACCGAGAACAACTCCGAGGCTGAGCCATCGACGATGACACTCTCTAAGACCGCGCCGTCGACAACATCGGAGATTTTCGCGGTCAGTCGTATCCGGTCCTCAAACCGTTGGTAAGCCCCCGTAATCGCCCAATGGGTACCGGACACCGCCGGTCCTCCGTCTCCGGTACTGTGCAACTCTTCAGACGATACTGCGCTCTCCATCTCCAGTTCCGCGACCTCCTCTAAGCCAACCGCAACAATCTCTGCAATACCGATCCCCCACCAATCATCGGACGGATTTCCTGAAATATTGACGAAGGCCGTCACCGTCACAACAGGGCGATCAACCTCTTGCTGAGAGACACTCTCCTGACGCCCTGATTCCGAATGTGCGTACGCAGGCCATCCACCGATGGCGGACATCCCAAGAAACGTCGCTATGACTTTTACTCTTAGAGAAGACCTAACGCTACGCATAAACCAAATGAATATCATTCAACAGCCACAACCAACATAGCGCTCGACGACACTCTTCAATGTTTCACTGAGAGGGCAGCGCTCGAGGGGCGATCAATCACAGCATGACAAACAGGTAATCGTATACGACTTGTCCTGTACGTATCTCGACACACCTTCACCCGGCGCGTGCACGGCGTAGTTCTCTCTAATTAATGGTGACGCCTGCAGGATCCGTATCTGGGGTGAGACTACCGTTGGGTCGTTTATACAAGATGCGCCCGTGCAATTCATCCGCGGGTGTAATCGTGTACGGCCAATTAAACATAAAGGTCGACTGGGTCGGCGTTCCAGACGGGTGGCCAAATCCAACTGAATGCCCCACTTCATGTTCGTGAATACCACGGTCTAATCCTGACACTGTGCCGTATAAGATATGGCCAGGCTCTGTCTCACTCACTGAGGCGCAAAAGCATGCGTCGTTGCCATTATTATTAGCGTCGACCCATAGTCCGGTCGTCTGATATTCAATGCTGACAACCCCAGAAGCCGTCCCCCAATCATTGCGCTTAAGTATTGTTCCGGGCGTATGGGATTTTGTTGTAATGATCGCATTCGTAAGAACATTGCCAGACAACTGACCGATCTTCGCAATCGCTTCTCTGGCTAACGTTTCAAACTCAGCAGGCACTTCGGCCTCAAGCGCCTGCATCCGTACACACGCGTTATACCCATCAGTGCTTAATTCAATACAAGTAAATTGCCGAGTCCAGATCTCATAGGTAGGCGTCGCTGTTCGACGCTCCGTACCTTGTGTCCCATTTTCCCGAAAAAGATAGTCAAAGAAGGCCAGATCAAATCCGTCGCCGTCTGGAATAATCTCAGGGTTAATGGTCGTGGCTCCACTCATCGAGACTGCTGATTCCCTCGTGTGATAACCAGACGCTGAAACCGAAAAAGTTGGTTGTCCCGATGCTGTCACCTCAAGGCTATACGTGCCGTCTGTTCCCGTCGTCCCCGACGTCGTGCCAATCGTCACGGTCGCGCCACTCACAACCGTCCCGGTCACAATATTCGTCACCGTCCCACTAAACGTCACTGCGTTTGTTGATGGCGTCGCGGTGCTAGTCGTTGCAGTCGTTGTAGGTGCTACAGGCGTTGTGGAGCTACTACCTCCGCACGCCATAACCGACACAAGGAAACCAAAAAGCGCATATTTCGACATAAAACTCCCGATTCCACGCTCTGACTGTTTGTTGCTTGTCACGAAAATAGATTCAACCGAACGTTTTTTTACCATTTATTTTGTCAATCGTTCTGGATGTTCGGGTTCCCACGTTTAACGACGAAGACAATTGAGCGCAGCAGTTATCGTCTGACTTAAGTCCACCGACAAGCCCAACACAATTCGGTATTTTGAGTCACACACGAATCAGGTCGATTTAATCGATCTTCTTTGAAGCGGCTTGATCACAAAAAAATAAAATCCGAGCCCAAAGACCATCGCGGGACCCACGTCATACATCAGTGTATCCAAGCCAAGCGCTCTCCACCCCAACGCAACAACAGTACATCCCAGCATCAGGATGAGCGCCGTTGACTCTCTGAGCTTCTCTCCGAAAGCATAAATAATGATCAGGGGTGCAAAGGCGGAAGCCAGCACCGACCATGCATACAAAACAAGCGTAAACACACTACTGACCGCAAACAATGAAATACCAAGAGCAATAACCGTCACACCAGCGGTCGCAATTCTCCGCAATTCAATCGAACTATCCTGCTTCCCGATGACATCTTCGGTTAAGGCCGCACTACAACCCAAGATCTGCGAGTCAGCTGTCGACACAGATGCAGCAACCACTCCAGCCAGAATCAAACCGACCAAGACCTCTGGAAGTAACTGCACTGCCATCATCGGCAGCGCTAATTCCGCGTCAAAGACGGACGTGTCGGGAAACACCAACCTGGCACTAAGCCCCACTAAGAAGGTCACAGCACAAAACGAAAAATACGTGCTGTAGTAATACGCTCGTGCTTGTTGCATGTGAGCCGAGTCATCCAACGCCAAAAACCTACTCATAACGTGGGGCTGCGCTACGATTCCGATACCACCAGCCACATATCCCAGTATGAAGAGTGCGATTGCCACCATACCGCTTCCAATGGTTGAAGGAAATAGGTTGAGATACGTAGGCGAGACGTCCGTGAGCTTCACAAAAAATGCACTAACCCCTCCGATCTCATTAATACCGATCGCAAGCATGAGACCCATGGCCAAAAACATCACCACCACCTGAGCCGCATCGGTCCAGATCGACGCGCGAATTCCCCCGGCAAGGCAATACAGTAGGACAATTACACTCCCGATAATTGCGCCAACGCTATAGTCCCAACCGAACACAACATACAGAGCTTTACTACTCGCATTAAATTGTGCGGCCGCGTACGCACCCATAAACAGCACGGTAATAACACCAGCGACCACACGCACATACTTAAAGTTGTGCCCATCCCACGTCGCTACCAAGGATCCGAAACTCAAACTATTACGTCGGTGAGCGACATCACGCATCTTTTTGTGAATAAACATGCTCGCCACAAAATCACCCGCCATCCATGCGAACATGACCCAAAGAGACTCCAGTCCACTGGCATACGTATACCCAATGGCCCCAATAAACAGGTAGCCACTATTATTGGTGGCCATTGCGGACAATCCGACAAGCCACGGACGAACGGTGCGATTCGCCACCAAGTAATCCGTACTGGTTCGGTCACTCTTCAAAGCAGCGGCGGCGCCAATCAGCACGAATGCCAAAAGGAACAAGACGAAACTTCCAATAACCATAAGTGGACTTACTTCAAGACAGCGTGCATTAGGGAAATAACCCGGTCATCATGCCGCAACAATCAGACCACCACTCGTAAGACCGCTCTCGACCCACGGTCCCGACTGAATCAGTTTTTTGTGTATCTGGTCAGGCGTCCCTCGCCAACCTCAGCGCCATATATGTTTCCGTTCCCGTCTACTGCCACACCTTCGGTTGGATTGCCGTGTGCGTCAACGCCCGGGTCTGGAATGAATGCCACGACACGACCATCCATGACACTGCCGATACGAATACCTCGGAGAAAACCATCGGTTCTCGCATCGTCAGCCCCCACATCACACGCATACAAGATGTCATCACCATCAATGAAAATACCGCTCGGCGCTCCAAACTGGTACCAACTATCGAGGTGTGCGCCGTCTTGATCAAATATCTGAATGCGCCTATTACGTCGATCCGCAACAAAGATACGACCTTGCGAATCCATCGCCATCCCGTGAGGATCTCGAAATTCTCCATCCTCACCGCCAGTTTTTCCCCACGCGGTAAGGTAACCCCCCTCCGGTGACAATTTGACGATTCGGTTATTCCCACCGCCGCCATGTCCATCAGCAACAAAAATCGTTCCATCTCGAGCCACAACAAGGTCACTTGGAGCATTAAAGATTTGGTCACCCACACCACCGATACCGGCAATCCCCAGACTCAGCAACAGATCACCTTGAGGGCTGAACTTGTGAATCTGATGTCCTTTCCCATCATGACCACGAGCATCGGTCACCCAGACATCGTTCGCGTGATCAACGTAGATGCCATGCGGCCACAGAAATAATCCGGCCCCAAAACTTCTTAGCACCTTGCCCTCCGGTGAATACAACAAAATGGGATCAATATCAGGTCGCGAGGAACAGTCATTCACACCGCACCGTTCAGCTACCCACATGTTTCCACTGCCGTCGCCAGCCGGGTACACAGCTCCGGTCGGCCCGAAAGCGCGCCCTGGCGGTGCGTCCGCCCAGCTAGAGTCAGCGACATACGGATTTGGAGCATGGTTTTGCGCCTGAACCGGCAAGGCAATACCGACAACGAGCAAGACTCCCCACAAAGACTTTTGATACATCCATCGTCTCCCATCGGATTGGCGTAGTGCTACGGCACCACGACATAGTACATTGTTAGGAGTCATGTCCCAGCCCGAAGCGTGGCTCTTAGGACGGATCGAGGGCGTCTCGGATGCCATGATGCCCGTCGCACATTCGCTCGTGCAAGCACGGCGCGAACTACTAATGCTCCAAGAAGAACTCATCACAACAGAGTTTCTGGCCTCACCGGGTGGTGCCGCATCCATTGGCTTTCACATTGCCCATATCAACGGTAGTTTGGACCGGTTATTTTCCTATGCACGAGGTGAACAGCTCACTCTCGCACAACGAAACTATCTCGAACATGAAGACGCGATCGCCCACAATACGGCAGTGAACGAATTAGTTATGGCAGCCCGTGACCGTATCGATCATTGCCTGAAACACCTCACAACC
>CAZWKO010000164.1:0-6105 GCA_964634925.1 uncultured Vicinamibacteraceae bacterium | reverse complement strand
GACCGGTTTGTTTTGTCAAAAGGGCATGCCGCCCCTTTGCTCTATGCGGTGTGGGCAGAATTAGGCTTGATTGAACAAACAGAACTTGAGCGTTTACGAAAGATTGATTGCGATCTTGAGGGTCACCCGACGCCACGGTTGCCATTCGTTGATGTTCCGACTGGTTCCCTTGGACAGGGAATCTGCGCGGCGATAGGCATCGCGCTTAATGCTCGGCGTATCGGCTCAGATTACCGAACGTATGTGCTGTTGGGAGATGGTGAATCTGCAGAAGGTTCAGTCTGGGAATCTGCGCAGGTTGGTGAACTGTACGAACTAGACAATCTTTGCGCGATTACCGATGTCAATGCACTTGGCCAGAGTGGTGCGACCCAATGGTGCCACGATATGGCAGCACTGGAACGAAAATGGACTGCCTTTGGGTGGCATACGGTCGTAATCGACGGGCATGACATGGCTGAAATCCTGGCCGCACTCGATGACGCGAAGCGAACCAGTGGCCAACCAACCATGATTCTGGCGAAAACCATCAAGGGGAAAGGCGTTTCGTTTATGGAAGGAGAGGCTGGGTGGCATGGCAAGCCGGTCAAGCCAGGTGACGAATTAGACCAGGCGCTTGGTGAATTGGAACTGCAGCTGGGTGAAAATAGGACACTTCCATCAATTACGGTACCGTCCTCTGTTCAGAAGGATTCTGATGGTTTTCCGGTTGCGGTAAGACTTCCACGAGACCCTCCGTACGATCTCGGTAGTGAAGTCGCGACACGTGTTGCTTATGGCAATGCGATCGCAGCACTAGGAGAGAGCGATTCTCGCATTGTTGCTCTGGATGCGGATGTTGGAAATTCGACATTCAGTCAAACATTTCAACAGGCGCTTCCAGAGCGGTTCTATCAAATGCATATTGCCGAACAAGCAATGATTGGCGCAGCCATGGGCTTTGCCAGTCGAGGTGCGATTCCCTTTCCATCTTCGTTCGCATGTTTTCTAACGCGCGCCTCTGACTTTATTCGTATGGCCGGTATCGGACAGATGAACATCAAGATAGCCGGTTCACATGCGGGTGTGTCAATAGGTGAAGATGGTCCTTCACAGATGGCACTTGAGGATCTTGCTATGATGCGTGCAGTGCCAGACTGTGCGGTGCTTTATCCGTGCGATGGGGTCAGCACAGAGCGACTCACTGAAGTTGCAGCCGCGTATCATGGGATGGCGTACATTCGTACGAGTCGTCCGAAAACACCAGTCATCTATTCATCGACGGAAGAGTTTGTCCTTGGCGGTTCAAAGGTGCTTCGTGAATCCGGGAAAGATGTGGTGACGATTGTTGCCGCTGGTGTGACGGTGTTTGAGGCCCTAAAGGCATATGAAGTATTGCGAAACGAGGAGATTACCGTGCGAATCATTGATGCCTATTCTCTCCAACCCATTGATCAATCTACGCTTTTGGCGGCAGGTCACCAAACAGGTGGTCGTATCGTTACGGTTGAGGATCACTATCCGACAGGGGGACTCGGTGACGCCGTGAGTGAGGCCGTGGCGTGCGATGACATGAGTGTAGAACGCCTGGCTGTTCGTGCGGTTCCACGGTCAGGTGGTTCGGCAGAATTACTAGAGCGTTTTGGTATTTCAGCGCATAAAATAGCTGAGGCGGTTCGCCGTCAGCTTCGTGTCAAGCACTGACTTCGGTACCGTCACCACACCGGTAAAGCTGAGGAGGTTTTCCTTGCCATATCGTTTGTTTGAAAATTGTCGGAATTTAAGTCGCCGAGGCGTGTCCAGGGCAGTCAGTTTTACACAGGTAAGACGACTCATTTCCTTGACGGTGGTTGGTGCGGTGGGTTTCATCGGCTCTACTGATAACCAAGTCGGATTGGCGCAGACTGAGCAGGCTCCTGGTCATGGGTATAGTCGGCCCGCACGAAGCCCCCACGGCAGCCGCTCGGAAGTGATAGCCCCTTACGGCATGGTCGCTGCCAGTCATCCGCTGGCTGCCCAGGTGGGTCTGGATATCTTAAAAGCTGGTGGCAATGCTGTGGATGCGGCCGTTGCGGTGAATGCTGTTCTTGGGCTCATGGAACCTCATATGAACGGTGTCGGCGGTGATTTGTTTGCTATTGGCTGGGATGCTGAGAGCGAGCAGTTGTATGGCCTTAATGCGACAGGTCGTGCGCCTTACGAGATCAGTCGGGAGACACTGGTTCGCCAAGGCATCGAACGGATGCCTGGAACTGGCCCGTTGACGTGGACGGTGCCGGGTGCAGTGGATGGTTGGGACGAGCTCCTGAACCGGTTCGGGACGAAGACCTTTGCTGATGTGCTTGCTCCGTCCATTGCGTATGCTCGCAATGGTTTTCCGGTAAGCGAGATTATTCAGGGGCAGTGGGCGAGTTCACAACGCACTCTTGCTGAGTGGCCTGATTCAGCCAAAACGTATTTGCCGAATGGCCAGCCGCCTGGCGTTGGCGACGTTTTTACCAATATCGGTCTTGCGCGAACCTATGAAGCGATCGCACAGGGTGGTCGGGACGCGTTTTACCGTGGAGATATCGCCAGAAAGATCGTGGCATTTAGTGAGGCCAATGGTGGCTATTTCACGATGCGTGATTTTGAAGACCACGATTCTGTCTGGGTCGATCCGGTCAGTACGACATATCGCGGCTATGAAATTTGGGAAATTCCTCCCAATAGTTCAGGCATTCTCGCACTAATGATTCTGAATCTACTTGAGGACTACGATGTCGCGAGTTTAGGTCACAACAGTGCCGAGGCTATCCATTTATTTGCTGAGGCGAAAAAATTAGTTTGGGCAGATCGGAACACGTATGTTGCCGATGCCGATGCGAATACTCTTCCGACATCGTCACTTATTTCAAAATCGTATGCGTCGTCGCGGCGCGCACTGATCGATCCGACACGTGCCGCAACAACGGTGACCCCCGGAAAGCCTTTTGAGCATAGCGAAACGGTGTATCTCACGGTTGTTGATAAAGACCGGAATGCGATTTCTCTGATCGAGAGTATTTTTGGTCCATTTGGCTCCAAAGTGGTGCCCGGAGATCTGGGGTTTGCTTTGCAGAACCGTGGTTCTGGTTTTTCGCTTGAGCAAGGACATCTAAACTCGTTGGAACCCCATAAGCGTTCACTGCATACGAACATGCCTGGTTTTGTTACGAAGGACGGCAAGCCTTTTATGCCGTTTGGAGTAATGGGAGGGCCAATGCAACCCCAAGGTCATTGGCAGGTGTTATCGAACATCATTGATTTCGGTATGAATCTGCAGGAAGCGGGTGATGCGGCACGGGTGCGACATAGCCCCAGTCGTCATCCTGGCGGCACACTCGCTGTGGAACCTGGTGTATCAGACAATGTGGTGGAGGAATTACGGCGTCTTGGACACCATGTGGAACGGCAGGGTGGTGGTGGCATGGGAGGATATCAAGCCATCATGATCAATCCGGAGACGGGTATGCTCCACGGTGGTACCGACCCCCGTAAAGATGGACAGGTCGCGGGTTATTAGGTTCTTGAAAGAGCCATTGAATCGTTGCTGGGATAGGATTGGTGAGTAGGAGTTCTTATGACGTTGTCTATTACTTACTGTACTCGTTGAAAGTACTTACCGAAAGCCTCCAGTCTGGCGGCTGCGATTAAGAGTGAACTTGGCATCGAATCCGAATTAGTAGAAGGAACGAACGGTATTTTTGACGTTATGGCCAATGGAACAATGATTTTTTCAAAGCATGAAGAAGAACGATTTCCTGACCATGAAGAGATTATTACGACGCTTCGCTCCATGACGGCATCATAGAGAACTTCCTACGTCTCGTATCGACTGATGTCCGTCATACCAGAACCCGTAATGGGTACGCTTCGTTGGTTATGCGGTGTACTCGATAGAGAGAAGATTCCCTTTCAAGTGGTTGGGGATATCGCGATGCTACTTGAAGGTGCGTCGTCCGCTGTTAACACAGTGGAGTTGTTTGTTAGGGCCGATTCTCTTCCGCAACTCATGCGTCTAGTTCAGGATCGCATCACGGAATATCCGTGGAGACGGCGCAACGAGCAGTGGGACCTGATCATGATGGAACTCATCAACGAGGACGTTCTGGTCTCTATTGGAATCAGTGATGGAGCGCGCACGCGCATCAGTACGTCAGCCGAATGGCAGGATGTGATGATTAATTTCCAGGCTTCAAAAGTTGTTCTTCTTGAAGGTCTAAAGATTCCAATTGGTTCCGATGCTGGACTCGTATTCAGGTCCCGGTTATCGCTGCCACGCGAAGAATCTTCGTAATAAAGCTTTCTGACGTGCAGAGAAGCGAGCTTTGCGCATTTGATGGGCAGCCTTACGCAGTGCATCTGCCTGTGTCGGATAGGGATGAATTGTCGCGCCGATAGTGCTCAGTCCAACACCGGCTTTCATAGCGACGGTTATTTCACTGATTAGATTCCCAGCATCAGCCGCGACGATTGTGGCGCCCACGATCTTATCCGTGTTTCTTTTAACGAGTACTTTAACGAAACCATCCTCTTTGCCGTCAATCACTGCACGATCGATGGTGCTCAGTGGTTGTGTAAATGTTTCAATATCAATGTTGTGATTAGTGATGCCGATGTGTGCCACTTCAGGGTCGGTGTACGTGCACCACGGAATCAACAGGTTGTCGGTTGAGGCACGGCCGAGACCAAACGGATGCGGGAAGAGGGCGTTTTGTACGACCAATTGCGCCATGGCGTCAGCGGCATGCGTGAATTTCAGCGGGAAACAAATGTCACCGGCCGCATATATCCGTTTATTGGTGGTTCGTAGGTACTTGTCGACGGTGACACCTGAGCGTTGAAAGGCGACAGCTGCTGTTTCCAAATCAAGCCCTTCTATGTTCGGTACTCGTCCGATGGCGAGCAAGATATCGTCTATAACAAGTTCGTGGTTGCTATCGGCTGTTTTGTATTGAATACGTTTTGTCCCGTTAGTGCCGACAACGTTCTCAATCGTGGCATTGAATACGCACTTAACCCCATCATGGGCCATTTGTTGTTCGAGCACGGCTGCTGCGTCTTTGTCCTCGCGGGGTAAGAGTTGCGACTCACGTTCAATTAGTGTCACTACACTGCCGAAGCGCGCGAAGGCCTGCGCCAGTTCACATCCAATGGGACCGCCTCCGACGACGGCGAGACGTTCTGGGAGTCTGGTCAGTGAAAAGATGCTTTCGTTAGTGAGAAAATTCGTTTTGTCGAGTCCGTTAATCGCAGGAATGGCAGCTCGGGCCCCGGTGCAAATGGCTGCTCGCGAAAACCGCAGTATCGTTTCACCAACGGCAATGGAATCACGACTGATAAATCGCCCTTCGCCGAGGTAGACGTCAACGCCAAGTTCTTTAAAGCGTTGCGCGGAATCAACATGTCCGAGCTCGGACCTAATGCGGCGCATTCGTTCCATCACAGTGGAAAAATTCTGTGTGGTGCTGCCTGAAAGCGCTACGCCAAACTGAGATGATTTTTCGGCGTCACTCCGAGCGCGTGAGGCGCGAATGAGTGCTTTTGAGGGGACGCATCCCACATTGAGACAATCACCACCCATCAAATTACGCTCAATGAGGGCGACCCGAGCGCCAAGGCCAGCAGCGACAGCTGCTGTGACTAGGCCGGCAGTGCCCGCACCGATAACGACGAGATTGTAAGGACCGTTCGGTTTCGGGTTTGCCCAGTCAGGTGGACGCACGTGCTTCAGTAGTTGGTGGTCGTAAGGATCGGTTGGGTCAAGCACGTCTGAAAAGAATGACATAGGCGTGCCCGCAATGCACTGTAATGCAATGGTGCGCTGGCCGGATCGACCATCCGACACTATGCTTTAGGGAGCAGATTGTTTTCTGAATTGTTGAGGAGGGTGTGATGCTTTTCGCCGATCCGGCCACGTTGAAAATACCGTCTGAAGCGGATGCCTTACCCGGTCGTGATGAGGCGATTACGCTACCCAATAGCCATTACGTGCATGGTCGTCCGATTGCGTCGCCGTTTCCCGACCAAATGACACAGGTAGTTTTTGGGATGGGATGTTTTTGGGGTGCTGAGCGGAAATTTTGGCAGCAGGAGGGTGTATAT
>CAZWKO010000163.1:0-6115 GCA_964634925.1 uncultured Vicinamibacteraceae bacterium | reverse complement strand
GTCTTACTGGAAACCCGAGCGGAATCGGTTCATTGATGACGACTCCCGGTCAGGTGCAATTTGGTATCGTGCAAGGTGGGTTTTACCCGGAGTTGAGAGAAGCGAGCGCAAGCGGTACAGTGGCTCTTGATTTTGATGCGTATGCCATCGGTGGATTAAGCGTCGGTGAACCTACCATGGCGATGTACGAGGTGGCAGGGCAGACAGCAGCTCTGCTACCACCCGAGAAACCGCGGTATTTGATGGGTGTCGGGATGCCAGACGACCTTGTGGAGTCAGTCGCCAGGGGCGTTGATTTATTTGACTGCGTACTTCCAACGAGAAATGCGCGAAACGGCCAGCTTTTTACTAAAACTGGTCCTATATCAATTAAGAACTCGGTTTTTTTTGATGATGAGCGACCTATCGATTGTGAGTGTTTATGCTACACCTGCAGACATTTCACGCGGGCGTATTTGAGGCACTTGTTTATCGCGAAGGAAATCACGTCAACTACCCTTAACACGCTGCATAACCTACACTTCTATCTTGACACGATGCGTCGGATCAGAGAGGCTATTGCGTTGGGCAGGTTCGAAACGTTCCGGCAAACCTTCCACCAAATGTACTCCCGCCGGCGGTAGCCAAATCGCCCTTAAATATGAAGCTTGTGTCCAGAATTGAAATCGTTGAGTAAATGATGAATTTTGAGGAAATAGTCCTGTTCGCAATGGCTCAGCCACCAGGCCAGCAACCGAGTTTTTTTGTCACGCTTATACCTTTTATTGCGATGGCAGGAATTTTCTACTTTATTGTGTTGCTCCCATTGAAACGGCGACAGAAGAAAGTTCAAGAATTTCAGAGTTCATTAAAGGTCGACGATAAAGTTGTTACTACTAGTGGGATCCATGGTGTGATTAAGAAAGTAAATGAGAAAACCGTAGCAGTGCAGATTGCCGATAAAGTTCGGGTTGAGATCACACGCAGCGCGATTGCCGGGTATCAAGGTGAAGATCCAGTGGTCCAAGAAGGGTCTGGTTCTTAAGGCGAGTCACACATTCAAAGCATAGAATCATGCAAAAAAATTTACAGTGGAAATTACTCTCGATCGTCGCAATTACAGCGATTGCTGCTTGGGCGGTCTATCCCCCGGAGGATCGCATCCGGTTGGGGCTCGACCTTGAAGGTGGTGTGCACATGGTTCTACGTGTACAGACCGACGATGCGTTGCAGGTCGAGACTGAGATGGCAGCGGAGCAGTTGTCGGAGCAGTTATCTCTGCAAGGTGTGACGACTGTTACGTTGATTCCGGTTGATGCAACCACCATACGCGCAGAGGGTGTGGGAACGGACCAAGATGCCGAGTTTAGGCGATTAGCCGATGAGCGACTTTCAGCGACATATGACCGGGAGCCTGGAGCCGGCGGGGTCTATACGTTTCGGATGCGCGGGCCAATTGCCGCGTCGTTACGCGAGGAGGCAGTACGCCAAGCGCTAGAGACTATAGAACGTCGTGTAAATGAACTTGGTGTGTCTGAGCCGATCGTTGCTCCGCACGGTATTGGAGGCAGTCAGATTTTGGTTCAGTTGCCAGGCGTTACTGATGTTGCGCGGGCAAAGGAACTGATTCGCTCTACATCATTACTGGAGTTCAAACTCGTCGAAGACGGGCCTTCGCCGAGTCGCGAGTTATTACTACAGGCCAGAAACGGTGTTGTACCGCCGGATATGGAAGTGGTCACCGGTTCTCCGAATGCTCTTGGTGGATCGACGGAGCCTCTGTATTACCTGGTACGTCGTGTCGCGGCGGTTTCCGGGCGGGACCTTCGGAATGCACGTCCATCCCTTGATGAGTTTAACCAACCAGCTGTGAGTTTTACCTTGAATCGCGAGGGAGCGAGAAAAATGGGTGACCTTACTGGTCAGAACCTCGGGCGCCCACTTGCTATCGTCCTAGATGAACAAATTCGATCTGCGCCTACGATTCAAGGACGGATTAGTGATAGTGGTCAAATTACAGGTGTGACGCAACAGGAAGCCGAAGATCTCCAGATTACGCTCAGGTCTGGAGCTTTGCCGGCATCCCTTACCTATCTTGAAGAGCGTACGGTTGGTCCGACCTTGGGAGCTGATTCAATACGGGCTGGTGTAACGGCTTCCATTGCTGGTTTGATTACTGTCGCGTTTTTTATGCTCGCTTATTACAAGCTTGCTGGCATTAATGCGGTTGTCGCCGTTGTACTGAACCTATTAATCCTCATGGCATGCATGTCTTATGTCGATGCGGTGCTCACTCTTCCTGGCATCGCAGGATTGATTCTAACGATCGGTATAGGGGTTGATTCGAACGTGCTTATTTTCGAACGGATTAAAGAAGAGTTGAGCTCGGCAAGAAGTATAAAAACGGCTGTTGGGGCTGGTTTTGACAGAGTGCTTCTTACCATTATTGATACGCACGTTGCTTCATTGATCGCAGCTGCTTTTCTATTTCAGTTTGGTTCTGGCCCAATTAAAGGATTTGCTACGACGCTATTTTTTGGTCTCGTTTCAAACGTGTTTACCGCTGTTTTTGTATCACGGTCCCTATTCGAAACGATTCTTTCACGTCGCCGTGTCGCGACGCTGAGTATTTGACATGGCTCTTTTTAAAACACCGAGCATCGATTTTGTCGGTCTACGCTGGCCGGCGCTGGCATTGTCGGTTCTGGTCATTGCAGTTGGTTTAGCGATGACAGTCATGCGTGGCAGCTTGCCGCTCGGGATCGATTTTTCTGGCGGTTCGTTGATTATTTTGAAGTTTGAACAATCGGTAGGCGAAGGGGCTGTTCGTGATGCCCTGTCGAATATTCCGGAGAAAGTTGTTCAGCAGTACGGTGATATCGCTGATAACGAAGTGTTGGTTCGCTTGCCGATTTCTGGTCCTGAAGAAGGACTAAGTCTTGAAGCGGGTGCCAATGAGGTGATTGCCGCGCTTGAAAGTGGTGGGCTTGGTGATTTTGAAGTCGTCGGGCAGGAGTTAGTAGGTCCCGTTATAGGGCAAGAACTTCAGCAGCGTGGTATCAATGCGTTTGTTTTTGCGATGGCTGGCATTCTTGTTTATATCGGCCTTCGCTTTCGCTTCAGTTTTGCTGTCGGTGCGGTAGTTGCGGTTGCACATGATATTGCCATTACCTTGTCACTCCTTACGTTCATGGGTTACGAATTGTCATTGAATGTGGTTGCCGCAATGTTAACTATTACAGGGTATTCGGTTAACGATTCCATAGTGGTGTTTGATCGGGTGCGCGAGAACCTGCGTGTCATGCGCCGTGATGCCTTTGCTGATTTAGTTAATGTCAGTGTTAATCAGACGCTTGCGCGAACGATTATCACATCCGGAACAACTGGTGTTGCAGTGTTGGCACTCTTCATTTTTGGTGGTGAGGTGTTGGAGGGCTTTGCGTTTACGATGCTCGTGGGGGTTTTGAGCGGAACCTATTCGACTATATTTATTGCCGCAATGATTGCCATTCTAATTACAGAGCGGAAAGCGGAACGGGTTCGCCAGGCGAATGTTCCATTGGCATCAAAGAACGAGCCCACTCCCCAGCGTCTGAAGCGACGGTCGAGAAAAGCACGGGCGTCATAGCTGAGGACCTGTTCAAACAAGACTAGTGACCGCGCTTCAGGCTGCGCTGCTCGGCGTCGTTCAGGGACTTACCGAGTTTCTGCCGATCTCTAGTTCGGCGCATCTGTTGTTGGTGCGCGCAGTTTTCGGGTGGCAGCCCGAACCTGGAGTCGCGCTTGCTTTTGACGTGGCTTGCCATGTCGGTACGCTGTTCTCCGTTCTGTTCTACTTTCGTCGTGAGCTTACTGACCTTCTCCATGTGGCGTTTCAACCAAGTTGTTGGCTTGATGATCAGAATTCATCGGCAGCAATGTTTCGCTCAATCCTCCTTGGCACGGTACCAATCCTGATTGTGGGGCTCGTTACAGCTGATCGTATTTTTGGCGCAATTCGTACTGTTCCAGTCACCGGAATCGCTCTTGCTGTTGGAGGGATTGCGATGCTTGTTGCTGAACGTTACGGGCGAGGCGAGCGGGTCGAAAGCTCGCTGAGTGGTTGGGAGGCGGTCGGACTGGGTTTTGCTCAAGCGTTAGCTTTAGTGCCGGGAGTTTCCCGGTCAGGTGCGGTACTGACGTTAGCGATGCTGTTTGGTCTTCGCCGGGAAAGGGCGGCACGCTTTGCATTCTTACTGGGTATTCCTGCCATTATTGCATCGGCGGCCAAAACCACACTTGATTCTTGGAACACAGGGATGTCATCTGATACCGGTGTGTTATTTGTAGTCGGGATCGTATCTTCAGCGGTGGTTGGCTACCTTACTATTAAATATTTCATCAAATTCGTGTCGAGATATTCTTTAAACGTCTTTGCCGGATATCGCTTCTGTATTGCGATGGCTATTTTGTTCTGGGTGAGCGTTTGACTTTTGACGGAGTGGACCTGCATGTCCTGGTTTCGCCGTAGTTTGATTGCGGGAACCGTTGTTATCGTGCCGCTGGTTATTAGTGTCGCGGCTTTTATCTGGCTCTTTCAGTTAATTGACGGCGTCATGAGACCAGTTTATGCACAGTGGTTGGGTCGTGAGATTCCTGGGCTTGGTCTTGCGACGATGCTCCTGCTGGTCGTTATTGTCGGGTCGTTTGCGACAAACGTAATTGGCGGGAGATTGTTGAGTCGTGGTGAGGAATATCTGTTGAGATTGCCTGTTTTTCGGGCGGTATACGGCCCCGTAAAGCAGTTAGTGGCGGCATTTTCACCTGACAATCAGATGGGTTTTAAGCGCGTTGTTCTTGTTGATGACCCACATCGCGGTCTAGCCTTGGGATTTCTAACTAAAGAGTTTCTGATTGACAAAGATGACATGATCGAAACTCACGTTGCGGTGTATGTGCCGACGAATCATATTTATTTTGGTGATATCCACATCTATCCGGTTTCGAAACTGCTATTTCCTGATATGACGGTTCAAGAGGGCGTGCAGGTGTTTCTTACGGGAGGTATGGCGATGACTGAGAGGCTTCGAGTTGAACGAGGGAAACTCGGGTCTAATGATTCAAAATCTTGACACCGAGAAACATGGCTTGTTAACTTGCTGGGTTTCTGACCCACACACAACAGTATTTATATAGAGGACTGAATGGAGCAACAACTTTACTTCGTGCTCGGCTGGGGTGCACCCATCGTATCGGCGCTGTTTGCACTCTTTCTCATTAAACAAATTAACGGACATTCGGCTGGGACGGAGCAGATGCAGAAAATTGCGGCGCTCATTCGAAGCGGTGCAATGGCATTTCTAAAAACTGAGTACACTGTTTTGTCCGGTTTTGTCGCGTTGATGTTCGTCGTACTCTGGGTTTTTCTCTCGGGATTAACTGCTGTCGCATTCCTTGTCGGTGCGTTGCTATCCGCCAGTGCTGGATGGATCGGAATGCGCACAGCGACAGGTGCAGCTGTCCGGACAACACACGCTGCGACGGAAAGCCTTTCGAGTGCTCTCCGTGTCGCTTTCTCAAGTGGTGCAGTGATGGGCTTGACTGTTGTGGCGCTGGGGACCCTTGGTATTGCAGTTCTGTACTACCTATTCGGCGGCTTAAGTGGGGCCGGTCCGAGCGCTGTCGATTCTTTATTTGGATTTTCACTTGGAGCGTCGTCGATTGCTCTTTTTGCGAGAGTAGGCGGCGGTATCTACACCAAGGCGGCTGATGTGGCCGGTGACCTGTCGGGAAAAGTCGAAGCTGGTATTCCTGAAGATGACCCCCGTAACCCAGCCACCATTGCGGACAACGTCGGTGACAACGTGGGTGATGTTGCGGGTATGGGCGCAGACCTTTTTGAATCGTATGTTGGCAGCATTATTTCTGCGATTGCTCTTGCGTGGGCGCTTGGGGCCCCGGCGGCAGCCGTACTGTGGGGTGTTGACGAGGGCGCTTTTGAATCGCTGCAGCGAAATTTAGTTCTATTCCCGATTCTATTGGCGGGTGTTGGTATTTTGTATTCGATTCTCGGTACGTTTGCGGTCAACACTATTGATGAAAGCAAATTTGGTAGTGCCCTCCATCGGGGTCTACTCGTCGCTTCTGTGTTTGTCTT
>CAZWKO010000162.1:0-6200 GCA_964634925.1 uncultured Vicinamibacteraceae bacterium | reverse complement strand
CCCGATTACTCCGCGGGTTCGATTCTCAACACCGCGCCATCTTGCATGTCGGTCGTCACATACAGAAAACCGTCCGGACCTTGCTTGACATCACGGATCCGCTGACCGAGCTCCGTGAACATCGTTTCACGACGACTCTCAATGCCGTGTTCAGTAAACACCACCCGCGACACCTGACGACCGATGAGTCCGCCAGCGAGCAGATTCCCGCGCCACTGTGGAAATTGGTCGCCTGTGTAGAACGTCATCCCCGCAATAGCAATTGAGGGTTTATAGAACGTGAACGGTTCTTCCATATTCGGTGCGGCCGTCGGGGGCTGCACGTTCGGGGGTGGCAGGCCTGATCTCGTACCCTCGAGATCGCTTGAATACGCGCGACCATAGCTAATGACCGGCCAGCCATAGTTCAACCCTGGCTCGATGATATTCAGCTCATCGCCGCCCTGCGGACCATTTTCTGTCTCCCACAGTGCCCCCGTCTCCGGGTGAAACGCCATACCAATCGAATTGCGGATACCAAGCGCAAAGATCTCAGGCAGGTATCCGGACCGATTGACAAACGGATTGTCGTGCGGGACCGTGCCATCGTCATTGATCCGGAGAATCTTTCCACCATGCTGGTCAGGTGCCTGCGACCACATAGCTTCGCCCGCTTTTGCCGAACTGATCGGCGCACCAATGGTGAAATAGAGCATCCCGTCCGGTCCGAAGATGATGCGAATCGACGAGGGGCCATCCGTCCAGGAGACAGACTCGAAAATCTCCTCCACTTCAACCAATGCATACCCGTCCAAACGCGCGCGAACGATTGTCGCGGTCCGAAGATCCTCGTCTCCAGGTTGCGGTTTCCAGTACGCCACATAAACCAAGTGATTCTCCGAATAATTCGGATGCACAGTCACATCCACGCCTGCGGTATCCCGTCGCTGACTCGTACTTACCGGCGGAAGGCCGGTGATTGGCGTCGGATCCAAAACACCGTCATGGATCAAGCGAAGTGTCGTTCGGTTCTGTTCGGTCACCAGCATGTCACCATTCGGAAGAAACGCGAGCGCGCACGGATAGACAAGGCCCTTAATGGGAACGACCCGAACAGGCCCCGTCATAGTGTTCACAATAATCGGTGCCTCGGCGAGCACGGGCAGGGTGGACTCGGGTTGTTCGGACAAAACCATGGTCGGCACAGACACGAAACATACCCACAGAAAAATCAACTCAATTCGTTTCATCGAATACCTCGAAAGTAGAACTGGCATGACCGCCCTAGCCTAACTCGGAGAGGCAGTCGGTTCAATGTCTAGACTTCAACCAGCGTGATGCCCCTATTCCCCTGATCTGTCCGAACACACTCTTTGAGCTCCGGAAACCGAGCGCGCAAACGTCGACCAACCTTGGAGTCCTGATAATCCTCCCCGCTGATGAATTGCTTAATCGTGCCAAGTCGCAACGCGGCTTCAAGCTCTACCCGAACGGCCTGTTTGATGGCACCTCCAGTACCCGACGACCCGTATCCGTGGATTAATCTGACGACCCGAGTTCCATTTTGTCGCGCCTCGTACAACCGGCTATTCATCTGGCGGAGCGCATCTTCGACAAAGGGACGACCTTCCTCGAGATTGACCGTGACGATTGCCCCCTGCACCATCTTCTTCACCGCGCGAAACGCGTCCCTTTGCGGTTGCTCGCAGTAGGGACACTGTCGGGTAGACATTTCAATCTGATTGCCGCATGTTGTGCAGTCTTTCATGAGCATGAATCCTTAATGGAACAACGGACGGGGCACAAAGACAAGGTCCACCAGCCAAACTTGAGCATCGAATCATGCTGTGCTGATCATCCGAGCATGCCATCGGCCACAACGTTGCTGTTTGGTGTACGCTCCGCTAGGAATAACGTGACTTCACCACATACACCCTTTTTCATGGAGCACACCCGATGCGCGTAATGGTCCGTTGCCTCCCACTCGTCGCGGTGATCGGCTACTTAGCCGTTCCGCTTTCGTCTCAAGACATTGGGCCAACAGGCCCGATCCCCTATGACATCGTTGACAGTTGGGCCAAACCGTTTGCGGCCGAGGGCTTCGCCTTCGGAGGCAACTCTGGCGTCTACGCCGAATCACCGGACCGGATCATCGTCTTACAACGTGGAGAGACCCGCCTTCCCGACCCAGTGCCCCCAGAGTTCAATGGCTGGGCCGGGCCATTGTGGAATGTTCTCAGTGGACGTGGCCGTACTTGGCAAAACTGCATTTACGTCCTCGACGGCGACGGTAACGTCACCGAAGTCTGGGACCAGTGGGACTATCTCTTTGAAGGTTCCGACGGGCCGGGACCACACCGCATCCGTGTCAGCCCCTACGACCCTGAGCGCCGCATCTGGATCGTGCACGAAACGGCCCATCAGATCTTTGTGCTGTCGAATGACGGTACGGAACTGCTGAAGACCTTTGGCGAAAGAAATGTCAGTGGGACCGACCAGTCGCATTTCGGGCTCCCACAAGATGTCGGTTTTCTACCGGACGGACGAGTACTCATCGCAGACGGATACGACAACTCCCGTGTCATGGTCCTTGATGCTAATTGGAACTACCTCACGGAATTCGGAAGCGCAGGAGAAGGCCCCGGTGAATTCCAAGTGGTACACAGTATCGCGATGGCACCTGGTGGTAGAATCCTGGTTGCTGACCGAGACAACGACCGCGTCCAGATCTTCAGCGATTCCGACTACTCCTACATGGGCGAGATCCACATCGGTGCACTTGCCCTCGATATCCTCGTTAGCGGGAATCGTGTCTTTGTGTCCGATGTCGGTCCCCCCAGGCTCAGACAATTTGACCTGGACGGCAACCCGGTCTACACGTGGATCGCGCCGGGAGAAGACTCTCCGCATTGGATCCGGGAAATGCACTCAATCGGCGTCGACTCAGACGGTAATCTGTACGCCGCAGACAATCAGAACGGCCGAATCCAGAAGTTAATTCCAAAACCGGACGCCGACCCGACCCTACTCGTTGGCCAGCCCTACGTTCCTCGCTAATACGCCCGAGCGACCGGCACCACCGACGAAGCACTCAGCCACGAGAGCCCGTCACCGAGCGTCCCGAGCCAAGAGCGGCTCGAACGGGATCTCAAGTGATAACTCCTCTGTCCGTGGCACATAGCAGACCGTTTCACTACAGACCTGGAACAGCACCGACATCGGGAGGTTCACCACTTCTGGTCGGTCCGCATTCGTCCGGTGAAATACTTCCGCATTGGGTGTCACAGGAATCGCCACATCGACAACGCCTTCGTAGACATTGAGTGTCACCCCAAGCTCCGGAAACGCTCTTGGATGCGTCGCGGGATACTCTGGGTCAGCGATCCGAAGGCCTGGCATATCCTGGACCGTCACTTCAGACGCGATGTACCCATCCGGAAGTGGTCGGCCGTATACGTGGAGCCCGTCGTCGAGCTCAAAACGCACATAGATGGTCGACCGGGTTTCAAATTTCAGTGACGCATCAGACAAAAACGCCGAGATTTTGACCTGGTCGGCGTCGAGTTCGGCCGTTGGCGCTTCGTGACGGGCCAAGATCTCGCCGAGCGCCGAATCCCGTATCGCTCCCGCAGAATCACGAGTTCCATAATAGCGATGGAAAAATTTCTCAGTGACAACGCCGGACTCATCGGTTACGTAAACACCGGGAAACGGTAGGCCGTAGTAACTTCGTCCAGCCCCTTGCTCGGGATCATCTGGGCTAATCAGAGTATTGAGAATGCCAAACTTCCGGATCACCGCCGAATCAGGATCAGACAGAAGATCGTACGTCACTTCATGCCCGTCCGCGAATGTGCGAAGTTGCTCCTCGCTGTCATAGCTCACGCCATAAACACGAATATTTTCAACGTCAAACAGCGCCAGATTATTTTGCAGCTCGACCAGCTGCGTTCGACAGTACGGTCACCAGACCGCCGAGCGATAGAACACCACGATGGACTTGGAATCACCCCGATCGGCGTGGTAATCGACGAGACGGCCCTCTTGATTCAGTAGTGAGAATTCTGGAAGTCGCTCGCCAACCTCTGGTCCGGTCGGAAATTCTTCTGACGCCGGGTAGCGACGTGCCGGATGACTCGCCGGGATTCCAATCGTCACCCCGACGTCATCTGTCATGGTGCCTGGCTCAAGACTCTCGTGGGCAGGTTTGATCGGAGCGGGTTCCTGTCCTGCAGCGCTGACTGTCATCGTCAACATCACTGCAAACATTGCCAAGAAAGACCAGCGCTTCATCGTGTCGTCTCCATTATGTGTTCAATCTGCGTCGCTAATACTATAGCGCCTTGCTGCCTCTGACCTGGATGTTGTGCAAGACTTACGTCGTTCTGCCTTGGTTTGTCACCGTGTTCTAAATTATTGATGGCCATAACATCTTTTGATCCCTATGCGTTGGTGATAGCACTGGGCACTGCACTCGCAGTACTCTGCGCGCTTCGGCGTACCAATCCTACCGCGCCCAATGCCACAGATTTACTCGCATGGCTCATCTTATGGATCCCATTCGATCTGCGGTGGTGGAACCAACTCTACGCTGGCCCCGCTGGTCAATATGGATACGAACTCTGGGCCGCGTACGTGACCGGGGTCGCGCTCGTTGGTTGGGGTTTCTTTCACCGTTGGGCGTTACTTGGAATGCGCGCACCGCAACCCCGGGACATCCTCGTCTCCCTCACGGTACTCTTAACGCTGGCCACGCTCCTGATTCCGCCAGGACTGGGTTCGGGCTTTCTGCAATGGAACCCATCTCCCCCAAACCTGCTCCACGGGGTAAGTCTGTTCAGCGTACTCGCACTCACGGTCGCGCTTCCAGAGGAACTGTTTTTCCGCAGTCTCCTTCAAACCTGGTGCGAACGCTGGACTGGACGGCGGTGGCTCGGTTTGGTGCTCGCGTCATTCGCGTTCGGATTGATGCATTGGAACAACCGCCCCGAATTCGATGAAAAAGTCATGTACTGCCTGCTTGCGAGCGTCGCCGGTATCGGCTACGGCTTGGCGTTCCGATATGGTGGCCTGTTCGCGTCCGTCATGACGCACACGTCAGTGAACTGGATCTGGCAGGTCTTACTGCGTGGATAGCCGGCAACACCGTCACCGCCTCCAAGGAAATGCGACTCTTGTCGCGCATCGAGTATTCACGCCATCAGGCTACAGCGGTTGCTTCAAGTTCGACCATGATCTCCGGCTCGAACAACTTTGTCACACCGAGTAGCGTACTGACTGGCTTGCACCCATCTCCCGCAAAAATCGGCACGAGCTCCTCGGCCACTGCCATAAAGGCATCGACGTCCGTCGTGTACATATTCAATCGCACAATGTTTGTCGCGTCCATATCAGCCGCTGCCAGCGCATCCTTCACATTTGACCAAGCCAAACGAAATTGGGCAACAAGATCGCCAGCGTGCATCGGTGCGCCGTCCGCAGCGTTCGCAGTTTGTCCGGACAGGTACAACACCCGTTGCCCGCCCGTCACCTCGATGCCCTGATTGAGATTGAAAGCTAGAAGCCATTCCGTCGGATTAATTTCCCGCTTTTCCATGATTCACCTCATCGTCTCTAGAACTATTAAAATTTAGGTGGCGCTTAAACATCATTACTTTACCGGTTCACATCTATCAGAAAACGCCCCCATTCGCGTGTCCCTCAAACCGGAAAGGTGGCACAATCTCACCGAGAGGACACTTTACGCCATGACGATTTCTGCCCGAACACACACGTTGTTGTTCTCAACCGTCCTGGCCTCCTTCTTCTCTACACACACGAGCCACGCGCAAGACTTCGAACTACTTGAAGCCACGATCTCAGACGCACATCGAGCTTTTGAATCAGGCCAGCTCACCTGCCACGAATTGACGTCGCAATATCTCGAACGAATAGCGGCGTACGATGCCACCGACCCGACGCTCAATAGCATAGAGATCGTCAATCCCAATGCCTTGCAAGAGGCCGACTCCCTCGATGCGCGGTTCAGTCGCACTGGTCTTACGGGACCACTCCATTGCATTCCCGTCTTGCTGAAAGACCAGGTCGAAACCCGGGACATGCCGACCACCTACGGCTCTGCGGTATTCGAAGACTTTATGACCAATCGGGATGCGACAATCGTGACTCGGATGCGTGAGGCGGGCGCGTTGATCCTTGCAAAAACAACGATGGGAGAATTC
>CAZWKO010000161.1:0-6244 GCA_964634925.1 uncultured Vicinamibacteraceae bacterium | reverse complement strand
TTGTAGCGCGCTTATGGTGGTCATGGGTGGAGTACCGGCTTTTGCGCAGGAGAGTAACGCAGTCCCTGAACTGTCTGGCGTGTGGGATGGTGGACCACGGGCGCGTCCCGTGAATGGTCCGAATATGCCGTGGACCTCTGAGAATTTTCCTGTTCTGAATGAGCGCGGCCTTGCATTCCAGGAAGTGTTTGACGAGGCGATCTCGCCGAAATACGACTGTGTGCCGTCCACGCCACCAGCACTCGTTTATGACCCCTACATGATGGAAGTGGTGCAGTGGCCAGACCGCGTTTTGTTTCGCTACGAGAAAGATGACCAACTGAGAACCGTATGGTTAGATGGCCGAGAGCCAACAACTCAGGACTACAGCCTGCAGGGTGTTTCTGTCGGACATTATGAGGGTAGTGAGCTTCATGTCACCACGACACATTTCACATTCGACGTCACCGGGTTTGACGATTACAACGGGATTCCGTCATCACAACTTAAGAAAGTGACTGAACGCTACTGGCGAGAAGGGGACCAACTTAAGTTAACACTAACCGTTGAGGATGAGATGTTTTTGCGTGAACCAGCGTCGTTCACTACGCAATGGGACCCCGGCGCTGACGGTTACAAGCTGCAGTCGTATGCTTGTGATCCTGAGGAGGCGCGGCGTCCAGTCAAGTTTCTCATACCGAAATATCAGTAATTTAGCGTTATGCGGAAGGAGGATAGTTTTGTGAAGGTTTGGTTAGTAGCAGCAGGAATGCTCGGGGTTGTGGTCGCGATGGTCGTGGGTGTTCCGGTAGGGGCCCATCATGCAAGTGCGCCGTTTTATGACAGTGAGAAGAGTGTTGAAGCAGACGGTGTTGTCACCAGGTTCGTGTTTCGCAATCCACATTCGTTTCTCTACGTTGACGCGGAAGATGACAACGGAGAGATGATTGCCTGGGAAATCGAAATGGGGGCAGCGGTCATGATGAGTCGACGCGGGTGGACGCCTGACACAATCAAAGTCGGCGACAGAATAAAGGTTGTTGGACAGCCGTCGAGAGCTCCTGGCACTTTTGGGATGTGCTGCGCTGAGTTGACGCAGCCAGATGGCGATCCGATTCGTCCAGCGAATTAATTAAGGTTTCTGGTTCGGCGCAGGACGCGGGTCACCTTGACCAGGGTACCAGAACTGTGAATGGCAATTTTCGCATGCCAGGTCTAGTTCTGTGCCTGCAAGTAAAAGCGCGTCAATGTCTTGGTTTTCGATCGAATCGATTAGCGTAACGCTTGTTATCTGTAGACTCTGGGTGGCGGCTACCCACGATGCCCAGTCTTCAGTAATTAGTTGTTGAATAGCATCTGGATGTAAATCGATTCCAGGTAATTCTGATCGAGAGTCCGGTCCAGCGACTTGTCGGTCAGGCATCGCAAGCAGGTTGGTAGCTTCGGCGAGTGTGAGTGCATGGCGTCGAAGTTTGTTCCAATCCGCTTGTGTTTCTGGTCGAATTTCTATGATACCGTCGGCCGTGGCTTCCGTAACGACTGCATCCCAAACAGCGTCAGCCGAAGGGTCAATCATGATCCGCATCAGTTCTTCCACGGTAGCCGTCGACTGATACGTTGCGGGAGTGTCACTCCCGCAGCCGGCAATGCCCAGCGCCGTGAGTAGACTGAGTACCCACGTGGTGAACCTTGGAGACTTCATTCGCCACTGCTTGAGAACAGCACAGCACCCATTTGAATTACGGAGTGGGTGTCTAATTTCTTTGTTCCTGAACTCTTGCTCCAGCAAGGATTCCTGTCATGCCGATGTTGCCTTCGTGACAGGCGTATTCAAAGAGATCATCGTTGCTTTTTGAGAGTGGTGCCATGGCGGTCCATGGGGCGGTCCAGGTTGTCGAATCTGTGAGCGTGATTTCGTAATGCAGTGTGTCTGCGGCAGCGAGTGTGAAGCGTTCTATGAGATGGAGGTTGTCGGCCGAACCGCGATAGTTAGCTTTGGCCGAATAGTTCGTCGTTTCGACAACGAGGGTGTCGCCGTCCCAATAACCACGAGAATCACCGTGCCACTGGCGAATACGGTCATGCGCATGCGGGAGTGCACCTTGCTCCCCAATGGGAATGACACGGGCATCATGAATCATTTCCCCGAGCATCACTAGGTGCGTAGGTGTCTGAAAGATTTGGTAGTAACTGTTGTAGCCGGCTCCCAGCCCTCCGACTCGAGGAATGCCATATGTGATGCATCGCACCTGTCGGCTTAAATCCTCAGGGCCATCGGCGGGGTGGTCCCGTCGGTATGCCGCGGCCGCTGCCAGCCGAGCCTCGGCATCTGCGGTGAGAGGGGGAAGTTTCCCATTCGCGGGAGTGCTAATAAGTGATGTACGGTTTTCAAACTCTCGGTCAACCATCCAGACAGAGCTGTAGTTTCCTGTGCCGCCGTCACGAGAGACATTTCTTTCGACGTCGGCAAGTACAGCGGTAAAGACTCCATCGCCAAAGGCGGCATCGTCTGCCCCGCCAAACAGTCGCTGAGCTGTATCGCGAAGTTCAGCGACTTCTTCATCGGTGAACGTTGATTTGTCACCCAGTGAGTCAGGGCGTTCCAAAGGAGTTGCCGCGTTGTTTGCCCAGACCCCTTGCAGGTCAACGAAACCATCCGCAGTTCGGGGCGGTGTCCAGTTTGGCGTTTGTGCCACGGAAGGCGGTGCATTAAGTACGACCATTAGGGCTAACAGTAAAAATTTGCGCATTGAACCTCCTGTCATTCCACATTATGGATCGACGGCCGGGTCCTTGGTGAGTCTGTGCACTAGAATCAATGCCTACATTTTGCCAACGGAGTTTCTTAAATGGAAAAACAGCGATTTTTGATTACAGGCGGAAGTCAAGGCATTGGGGCAGCACTTGTTGAATTGGCGCGCGGTGAAGGTCACGACGTTGTATTTACCGGTCGCAATCAGGAGTTGATTGACAAAGTACAGTCAAGCACGGGCGCTCGCGGAATGCGGGCGGACGTGTCGGACGGAGACGACAATCAACGGACGGTCGATACTTGTCTAGAGGTGATGGGCGGCATTGATGTGTTGATCAATAATGCCGCTTTTGGCTATCTCGCGGAACTCGGTCAGATCGACATGTCGAAGATGAAAACGCTATTTGATACAAATGTGTTTGGGCTGGTCGATATGGGCAACCGAGTGGTTCCGTTACTAAAAACTCAGCAAAGTGGAGCGATCATTAATATCGCATCGACATCGGGTACGAAGGGTGCGAAAGGGCAAACGGTCTACGCCGGCAGCAAATGGGCAGTGCGCGGTATCACGCAGTGCTGGCAAGCTGAACTGAGGCCACACGGTATCCGTGTGACAAGTATCTGTCCGTCTGAGGTGCAGACTGATTGGATGGGCAAGACAGGCCGTAATAATCCAAACAAGCTATACGCTTCTGATATTGCCGAGACGATTATGGCGGCCTTAAAGATGCCCCCACGGGCGTTATGGGTCGAACTAGCAATCTTTGCGAATAACCCGTGGAAGGAGGACTAATAGGTTCCGGGTAAGCGAGAGTCCAAAACCATTTCCTCCGTTAATTGGCTACCGAATCCAGGTGTTGTTGGTACCACGTAATGCCCGTCACGAAACGGCGGGGTCATCGCGTCCAGGATTGGTGACCCAGCGGGAAAGCTTTCCGCCATGGTGCAGGTGGAAGCGGTGATAGCGACCGGGAGTCCCCAGACACTGCCGCCACGATGTGGAATCAATTCCAGGCCTGCTCCTTCAACAAGGTCTCGTATTCGTTTGGCGGCTGTTAAACCGCCACACCAGGTAATATCTGGTTGCAGAATTTCGGCCGCCTGATTCTGGACGAGTACGTTAAATCCGTGTTCGGCGTATTCGTGTTCCCCACATGCGACGCGGGTCCATGCTGGTCCTTGGCCACCGATGCGTTTGACTAAAGTGGCGTAGCCGAACACATTGTCCGGTGACAGAAGTTCCTCCATAAAGTAGAGGTTGGCTGGACGAACCTGTTCCGCAAAGTGAACAGCCCATTCGACCGTGCCATTTCGCGACACACAGTCGGTCATCAGGTGGCCGCCTGGGCCTAACTCATCGCGCGCGGCCAGAATGCTATCGACGACCCGTTGTTGTTCTGCTGGATTTGTGTGAGGACCTACGCGAGCGGACAGTTTGAAGTTTCGAATTCCGCGGGCTTTTCCGTCTGTAATGTTACCGCCAGTTTGGTAGAGCGGGAGTCGATCTCGTGGTGTCCCGCCGATCAGTTGTGTGACCGGGCTTCCAGCATGTTTTCCAACAATATCCCACACGGCATTATCGACCGCACTCAAGGCCATCGTGAATAACCCGCGGCGTCCATAGAGCACACCTGATGTGTACATCTGATCCCACAATTGTTCAGGATTGAGTGCATTTGTACCGAGTAGGAGGTGTTTTAGATGGCCGTCGATGATCTCCCGTGCCGCAGTCCCCCCGGCGCCCATTCCGAAGCCAGTGATTCCCTGGTCCGTCTTGATGATTGCGATGATGGCTGATGGCAGCTGCTCGAATGGCCCCCCGTAGCTCCACCGACGTGGGTCATCATCTCCGCTGAAAGTTGGTGGGTCGAGTAGTCCATCTGATCGTTGATTGATATAGATTGGATAAGCATTAACTTCTTGAATTTCGACGCGGTCAGACTGTGTTGCGAGCGCTCGCGTGGCTCCTGCTGAGGCAGCCATCGCCGCGAATCCTCCGATTCCTCTCAGAAAACGACGGCGAGTACAATCATTAGGATTCATCAGAGATTGATTAGACATTTGGGGGCAGTCTACACCTGTCCTGCTCGATTAGCGTAAAACGACGTAGCATGATGATGTACCGAGGAGCACATATGCATGTAAGACTACAGGCCCTACTGGCGATCGCAGTGATCTTTATGGTGTCGTCGCTGTCGTTTGCTCAGTCATCCGAACCCTCGCGCAGTACGCCGTGGGGAGACCCTGATATCGGAGGGGTATGGGATTACTGGACCTTTACACCACTGGAACGTCCTGACGAATTTGGTGAGAGGGGCACACTCACCGACGAAGAGGCTGCCACTTTTGCTCAAGAAGCTAATGCTGAAGCATTGGCGCGTGATCTTGCAGCGCCACCTGGCGATCCAGGTGCTTATAGCCAAGCTGTCTGGACCGACCGCGCTCGCGCGACAGCATTAACGCAAGCATCACTCATTGTTGACCCCCCGAATGGACAAATTCCTGCATTGACTTCTGAAGCGCTGGCAAGGGAGAAGAGTCGACTGGCTAGTGATGGCCAACCGGTACGGATCCGGGTGGGTGGTTTTGGGACTGCCGGTCCTGAAGAACGCGGGTTAGCAGAGCGTTGTCTTCTTGGTTTCAGCACAGGTCCGCCGCTATTACCAGGCGGCTATAACAATAACGTTCAGATTTTTCAGACACCTGATGCCATCGTGTTACTGGTGGAGATGAACCATGATGTCCGCGTAATACCGATTGATGGACGGTCACGTTTGAATGACGACATCCGCCAGTGGATGGGGAGTTCTCGCGGCCGGTGGGAAGGGGACACACTGGTTGTCGATACCACAAATTTCACGGATCGCACTGCGAGTTTTGGAATTACCGGTCTCGCATTGGGGTCAGCTCAGCAATTACATTTAGAGGAGCGGTTTACCCGTGTAGACGATGGAACCCTGCTGTATGAGTTTACAGTCAATGATGCGGCGAGTTTTGTTCGATCGTTCAGTGGTCGATTGCCGATGAATGCTAGTGACCTTCCGCTCTACGAATATGCGTGTCACGAAGGCAATTATGGGATGGAAAATTTGCTTCGCGGGGCGCGCGCTGAGGAACGCCAAGCGCAGGAGCGATAGACCCGTTAGGTGTCACTCAATAAGAAACATGTGAGAGTTAGTAAAGGATGAAGATGTCGAGATGGGTAAATTGTTCAGAATAAGTATTGTAGTTGCGTGCGTGTGTTTGGTTTGGCTGATGACTCCATCGTTGCAGGCGCAGCAGGCGAGGCCACAATGGAACACAATAGAAACAGAGCTGCTGCGTCATTTTCAGACGCTTGTCCGTATGGACACCACTGACCCACCTGGAAAGGAGCAGCCGGCTGCCGATTATGTTGCGGAAATGCTTGAGCAGGAAGGTATTCCAGTTCAGGTGTTTACCCGTGAGTCGGGCCGCCCGAATGTCGTTGCACGGCTTACGGGCGACGGGTCTGGTGACCCGTTATTGTTGATG
>CAZWKO010000160.1:0-6245 GCA_964634925.1 uncultured Vicinamibacteraceae bacterium | reverse complement strand
CCCTGTCGAAGCTTAAATTGAGCAATCGATTTCCGCGCTCGACGAGTCACTGGGTGTTGACCAGTAATCTTGGTTAACTCCTCCGTCCCAACGTCAATCAATTTAGAGTTCTGGGTCGCCTCGCCCAAACCCATATTCACCACGATCCGTTCAATTTTTGGGATCGCCATTACATTGGTGTACCCAAACTCTTTCCGTAAAACCGTTACGACTTCTGATTTGTAACGTTCAGCCAAACGACTCATTTATCCACAGCTCCGTCACATTTACGACAAACACGAACTTTTCGACCATCACCCAACAACTGACGCCCTATCCGCGTCGGAGCTCCACATTCAGGACAAATAATCTGCACGTTCGACGCGTGAAGTGCTGCTTCACGCTCCACGATGCCACCTTTAACATTGGCTTGCGGATTCGGACGGGTATGTTTCTTAATAAAATTCACACCCTCCACAACTACGCGGTTCTTGTCCGGCACCACCTGCAACACGCGACCGCGTTTACCGCGGTCTTTGCCTGCAACCACCACAACGTTGTCATTCTTCCGAATCGGGGTCTGTAATCGCGACATCTTTCTCTCTACAAAACTTCAGGCGCGAGCGACACAATTTTCATAAACTTGCGTTCTCGAAGTTCTCGCGCAACAGGTCCAAAAACGCGTGTCCCGACCGGCTCATTCTGATCGTTAACCAAAACTGCCGCATTTCGATCAAACCGAATATAACTTCCGTCACGTCGCCGATATTCTTTACTGGTTCTGACGATAACAGCTTTAACTACCTGTCCTTTTTTTACTGTCGCGTCTGGAGTCGCTTCCTTCACCGAAGCCGCGACTAGATCACCCAGCCGTGCATACCGACCCGTCGCTCCCCCAAGGGGATTAATGACAGCGATCTTCCGCGCACCCGAGTTATCAGCAACGTCGAGTATGGTTTGCATCTGAATCATCGGTACCTAACTCCTAAACAGTATCCGCGCGATCTATCACACGCGTTACGATAAATCGCTTGTTCTTACTTAATGGTCGCGACTCAACCATCACCACACGGTCGCCGACTTTGGCGTGATTATGTTCATCATGCGCCATAAATGTTTTCGTTCTGCGCCGAATCTTTCCGTAAACAGCATGGCTCACACGGCGCTCGACAGACACCGTAACCCCTTTATCAAGGGTGTCCTTAACCACAACCCCGACCACTTCACGTTGATTACCCATCAGCCTCAACCTGCATCCGCATCGCTTCAATTTCCCGCTCGCGTAATAGTGTTTTCGCACGCGCACGGTCTCGTCGTAAATCTTTCATTTTATTCGCTGCCTCGTTTTGGCCCATAGACATCTGCAATCGCAAACGAAACACCTGATCATCAAGGTCACGAACACGTTCCTCAAGTTGCTCACTCGGCAGTTCACGTAGTTCAGCCACCTTAGTCATTACGTTCCTGATTCCCCAAACCTAGTCGCAAAACCCGTCTGTATTGGCAATTTCGCAGAAGCAAGTTCCATGGCTCGCTTTGCATCACCGGCGCTCACACCTTCCATCTCAAACAAGATACGACCAGGCCGCACCACAGCCACCCATTCTTCAGGAGCGCCTTTTCCTTTCCCCATCCGAACCTCTTGCGGTTTCTTCGTGATAGGTTTGTCCGGGAAAACTCGAACCCAGATCTTCCCACCACGCTTAATAAACCTAGTCATTGCCACACGAGCTGCTTCGATCTGGCGGGCTGTCATCCAGCAGGGTTCCATCGCTCGCATACCGTAATCACCAAATGAAACCGTTGACCCACGCCAAGCTTTCCCAGTCATACGACCGCGATGCTGCTTACGAAACTTCACCTTCTTTGGCATCAACATGGCAAATACCTTTAAGCGCGAGCCCCACGGCGCGGCGCACGAAATTCCTCTTCGCGACCGACAAGTGGCTCTAATCGTTCACCCTTGTACAACCACACCTTAACGCCGATGGCACCATAGGTAGTACGGGCCTGACCGAATCCGTAGTCAATATCAGCACGCAATGTTTGAAGTGGCAGCTGCCCGTGTAAGTACCACTCAGATCTTGCGATCTCGGCTCCATTCAAGCGTCCGCCAACCCGTACTTTGATTCCACGAGCACCAAAACGCAGCGCAGCCTCAACAGCCTTGCGCATAGCCCGACGAAATGCCACGCGTTTCTCCAACTGCAACGCTACGTTCTCACTAATAAGCTGCGCGTCCAACTCGGGTTTCTGGATTTCCTGAATATTGATGAAAACTTCACGGTTCGTCCGCTTCTGAATTTCCGTTTTCAATTTATCGACTTCAGTTCCTTTTCGACCAATGATGATGCCCGGCCTAGAAGTATGGATGTCGAGTTTTAACTTGTTCGCTGCTCGCTCAATTTCTATCTTCGAAACACCAGCGTGAGAAAAGCGCTTCTTTAACTCCCGTTTCAACGCGAGATCTTCATGCAGTAGCTTTGCATAATCACGATCGGCGTACCATCGCGAACGCCACGTTTTGTTATACCCGAGTCGAAATCCATACGGATGAACTTTTTGTCCCATGCTCAAGACTCTCTAATCTAATCGTCAGACTTCTTTGGTGCCTTCTTTGGTGCCTTCTTTGCTATCGTCTTTTTTCGCCCACCAGAGGTTGAACTACGTTCTACTAACTTCTTTGGCTCAACTGCTTCGTCATCAACCCCACCCACACGTGTAACGGGTGTCACCTTCTCTGGTTTTTGACCAACAGAGACCGTCAAATGCGACGTTCGTTTTATGATGCGAAAGGCTCGCCCCATAGGTGCCGCTCGAATGCGCTTAAGAGTAGGCCCTTGGTCTGCAAAACATTCGCGCACATAGAGATCGTCCGTACCTTCCACACCACCGTCTTTTTGTTGCGCATTAGCCACAGCGGAACGCAAGACCTTTTCGATATCCTTTGCAACAGCTCTCCGCGCGAAGCGAAGTGTAGACATCGCCTTATCCACATCTTTTCCACGAATAAGATCCAGCACGAGCCGTGCTTTCTGCGGTGACCCGCGGACAAATTTTGCTGTCGCGCGACCTTCGATCACCGCGCACCTCCCCGTGCAACCGTAGAAGTTTTTTCACTTCTCGTACTTGTATGACCACGAAATAACCGCGTCGGGGCAAATTCACCAAACTTATGGCCAACCATATTCTCCGTAACATACACAGGGATGAACTTTTTCCCGTTGTGAACGGCAACGGTATGACCAATCATCTCCGGCACCACGGTAGAACGCCGTGACCACGTCTTAATAACCTTTTTGTCACCACTCTGGTTCATGGCTTCAACCTTCTCAAGTAGTGGAAGATCGACAAACGGGCCTTTTTTTAAAGAGCGACTCATGACAAATAATTCCTCACCGTCATCGTTTCTTTTTACGCGACAGAATGAAGCGGTCAGAAGGTTTTTTCTTTCGTGTCTTATACCCTTTTGCTGGCTGCCCCCAAGGCGAGACAGGATGACGGCCGCCAGCCGCATGCCACTCTCCTCCACCCAATGGGTGGTCAACTGGATTCATCGCGTTCCCGCAAACATGCGGCCGTCGACCACGCCATCGCTGACGCCCCGCTTTTCCAACTCGAACATTTTCATGATCAAGGTTGCCAACCTGACCGATAGTGGCGAGACACTGCGGCATAATCAGACGCGTCTCACCTGAAGGCAGTCGTAAAGTCACATACTTCCCCTCTTTTGCCACGACCTGCACCGATGCCCCCGCACTTCGAGCTAATTGCCCACCCTTACCTGGTCGTAATTCGACATTGTGAACTTGCGTGCCCAGGGGGATGTTTTTTAAAGGCAAAGCATTGCCTGGCAAAATGTCAACCTGATCGCCGGACAAAATAGTGTCCCCAACTTTCGTGCCAAGCGGATGAAGAATGTAGCGTTTCTCTCCGTCGGCATATGTCACTAACGCAATGCGAGCCGAACGATTTGGGTCGTACTCAATAGTCGATATCTTGGCCGGTATATCGAATTTCTCGCGCCTGAAATCGATTACACGATAGGCACGCTTGTGTCCTCCACCGCGCCACCACATCGTAACCTCTCCAGTGTTGTTTCTTCCTCCAGATTTTTTTAGCGGTCGCGTCAAAGGCCGATAGGGCCTCGTTGAGGTAATCTCATCAAAAGTTTGCACAGTATAAAAACGACGGCCTGGCGAGGTTGGTTTATATTTTCGATTTGCCATTATCTTCGTATCCCGCTACGTCTACGTCTTACTGCGCGCCCTCTAAGAAATCAGGAACCTGCTCGCCTTTTTTCAGGCGAACATAGGCTTTTTTCCAATCTGGGCGTTGCCCAAAAAATTGCCCCTGACGCTTGACCTTGCCATGCGAAATTGCCGTCCGCACCTCGTCTACTTTCGTACCAAGCAACTGCTCGATCGCACGCTTGATTTCCACTTTCGTCGCACCAATCGCAACCTCAAAAGCTAGTATCTGGCCACCCTCCCGGAGCAGCGTTGTTTTTTCAGTCACGATCGCTCGACGAATGACGTCCGTCTGCTTCATCTTGCCAAAACCTTCGCTAAATGCTCCACGGCCGCCTTCGTAACAATCACGGACCTCGCATCGATCAAATCACGTGCTGTTACGCGCCCTGATGGAACAACTTGCACACCTGGTAAATTCCTCGAGGCGCGCGACAAGTTTTCATCGAGATGCACATCGACCAGCAGTATCTTTCCAGACACACCAAGTCCGTCAAGTAACTCAACTGCCTTTCGTGTTTTCGGCTCCACAACCGCCAGTTCAGAAAGTACTATTACGGAACCTTCTTGAAATTTCTGACTTAATGCAGCCCGCAACGCACCGAGGGCTACTTTTTTCGGAAGACGATAGGCGTAACTACGTGGTTTTGGACCAAACACCGTTCCACCAGTTCGCCAAAGTGGATTTCGAGCTTCACCAACACGTGCACGTCCCGTGCCCTTTTGTCTCCATGGCTTTTTACCAGTACCACTTACCAGACCTCTTGTTTTAGTGGCATGGGTGCCCCGGCGACGAGAAGCCTGTTCATGAACGACTGACTCCCAGATGAGCGACGTCGACACCGGCCCGCCAAAAACATCATCACTCAATTCCACCGAGTCGATTTTTTTATTTTCTTCGTTAATCACATCAAGCGTCATGACATCACACTCAAAAAAAGCACTTACTTACCCTTCTTCTTCGCAGTAGCCTCAACAGATTGCGATGCTCGTCGTCTCGGGGACAACGCTTTCCGGATTACCACGTATGCCCCAGGTGCACCAGGAACAGCTCCAGTCACGATTACCGTGTGCTTCTCGACATCGACATTAATAACATTCAAATTGCGCACCGTCACCTTGTCACCACCCATCCGACCGGGTCCGCGCATGCCTTTAAAGACCCGCGATGGATACGAAGACTGCCCAATCGAACCAGGAGCTCGATGAAACATAGACCCATGAGTGGCTCTACCACCACTAAACCCGTGGCGCTTCATAACACCTTGAAACCCACGCCCTCGACTCACTCCGGTAACATCAACTTGATCGCCAGCCTCAAAAACACTCGCTAAAACCTGTTCGCCTTCTTCCGGAATATCTTCATTGCCAGCAAACGACAACTCACGCCGAATTCGTGTCGGCGGAACATTCGCGCGAGTATAAAGGCCAGCGACAGGCTTCGACACACGAGCAGGCCGGTCTTCGACCAAGCCCAGTTGCACTGCGTCATAACCATCTCTGTTCACATTTTTTCGCTGTACAACAACACAGGGACCAGCCTTAAGAACAGTGGCCGGTTGCACCTTTCCCTCAGCATCGAAGATCTGGGTCATCCCAATCTTTTGTCCGATAATCCCAGAAATCACTAGTTGTGCTCCTTGCCAAAGGCCTTAATTTCAACGTCAACACCAGCTGGCAAATCAAGCTTCATCAAAGCATCAACAGTCTGAGGCGTCGGCTCAAAAATATCGATCAACCGTTTGTGCGTACGTATCTCAAATTGTTCACGTGATTTCTTATCGACATGCGGAGACCGAAGAACCGTCCACTTGTTCTTATCAGTTGGCAATGGAATAGGCCCCGCAAGTCGAGCGCCAGTCCGCTTCGCGGTGTCGACAATCTCCGTCGTCGACTGGTCCAGCAGTCGATGATCGTAGGCCTTTAATCGAATACGAATCTTGTCGCTAAACGTTGCCATTACCTTATTCCACGATTTCTGTAATTGTTCCGGAACCAACCGTTCGCCCACCTTCG
>CAZWKO010000159.1:0-6250 GCA_964634925.1 uncultured Vicinamibacteraceae bacterium | reverse complement strand
GAGCGGACTTCCTCGAGTGCCTATGCGTAGGTTTGTCACCGTTGCTTCACCGCAGGAGACGGCAGTGTTTTGTTTTTGGTCTTGGGAGATTTGTTGTTCTCGTCCCGTGCGTCTTCCGGCGCTTGATTTGTTAACTTGAACAGGCGGATCAGGGTGTCGGTATCCGCAGCAATTTCTTGTTCGTCACTTGCAGCTTTTAGCTGTTCTGTCGGGGCTGATAAAAGTTTCTCGACAAGCAGGCGTGTGATTTCTTCGACGCGAAATTTAGCATCTGGTGACAGCCCTGCAAGTTTTGGAGCAAGACGTTTAAGTTCACTTTGGCGTGTCTGTTCAAATCGATGTCGTAATGCCAGAACAGTTGGAATGGCGCCTCTGGATCGTAGCCATGTCATAAACCCGTCGACTTCTTCACGGACCATCAATTCAGCACGATCGATTTGCGATTGTCGTTTCGCAAGATTGTCTCGGACTATGGTCTGTAAATCATCAATGTTGTACAGAAAAACCTGCTCGACTTCACCAGCTGTCGGTTCGACGTCTCGAGGCACTCCAATGTCAATAATGAAAAGCGGTCGATTTCGACGCGGCTTCATTGCCTTCGCTACATGCTCGCGACTCAATAAACGTTTCGATGAGCCAGTGGCCGTAACGACTATATCGGTGGATGTCAGTTCTTCAGTAACGGTTCCCCAGGGAACGGCCTTTCCATTGACTTTTGCTGCCAGTGTTGCGGCTCGCGCTGGTGTTCGATTTGCTACGCTGATTTGGCCTACTGACTGAGATTGAAGGTGCGTTGTCGTTAGTTCGGCCATTTCACCAGCACCGACTACTAAGGCTTTGAGCTGTCCGAGGTCGCCGAAGATCTTGCGAGCGAGTGATATTGCAGCGTAGCTAACCGAAACAGCGCCCTCGCCAAGGCCGGTTTCCGTTCGAACCCGTTTTCCGACTCCGAATGAGCAGTGAAATAGACGATTAAGTGAGGCGCCAGTAAAACCACGTTCTGACGCGATTTGGAAAGCTTCCTTAACTTGTCCGGCTATTTGGGGTTCGCCGACGACCAGTGAGTCAAGTCCGGACACCACTCGAAAGAGGTGACGCGCGGCGTCTTGATCCGTGCGTTTGTATAGGTGGGGAGTTAGTTCGGGTTCTGGAACGTCATGAAACGAACTCATAAATGCTGCTAGTGATTCCTGTGCAGCACCTGTTGCATCACAGACAGCGTAGACCTCAGACCGGTTACAGGTAGACAATACGACGCACTCGGAGATTTCCTCCAAGCTTTCTAGTCCTTTGAGGGCTTCAGGGATACCGCGGCGAGAGAAGTCGACCCGTTCACGAAGGTCCACTGGAGCGTTGTGATGGCTTGCCCCAAGCAGAAATAAATGCATTAATAAAAATTGTGACTCCGGGTTACAAAATAGCCGATGGGTACAAAATTAAGCAGAAGAATGCCAAAGCCAATGGCGGATAGCCATGCGGCGCGTCGTCCGCTCCATCCAATCGTCCGCCGAGCGTAGAGTGAAAACGTATAGACGAGCCAGCATAGAACAACGATAAAGATCTTGGGATCTAAGATCGACATGGCTTGAACACGAGGGTCAGCAGCATTTGGGCTGACCTCAAGCAGCCAAACAGCACCAACACCAAGTCCCACGGTTAGAAAGATCCAGCCGAAGGTGACCGCGCGACTGTTCATGACGTCCAACACTTGAAGCGACGGTAAACGAGTGTAAAACACGCCGAGGTGTTTTCCCTTAAGTTCTTTAAATAAAAGAACGTAAGTAATGCTAATTACGCAAGCTAATGCAAAACTTGCGTAGGCAACGAGTAATGACGAAACATGAAGTTCAAACCAGCGACTTTCTAAAACCGGAGGCCGTGCTGCAACCTGATTGGTGATGGCAGGGATTAGTTGCAAGATGACCATAAGAGGAACGATAAAAATCCCCATCGCCCGTTCGTCCGTTGTCATTTCTGTGTAGAGATAAGCGAGGGCAAGCAGCCAGACAAATGCTGATATGGCACCGGTCGTACCTACGAGCGGAATATGTCCTACCTGCATCGTTTGCATGCCGATAACGAACGTATGTACGAGCGCTCCGAACACAAGGCTGACGGTTGCGATTCGTCCAGACATTGAGTTCCGGGCACTAAAATGCACGGCATATGCGACGCCGGAAACAACATAAAGCGCCAGAGGAATTGCGTTCATAAATAAAATGCTCGTTTTCTAAAGATAGATAAAAGATTGACTTCTAGTTTTTCGGTGCGTAATAACCCTGTTTTGCGCGTGTCGCGATCGATTCACGATCTACACGGACAACGATTCGTCGCCATTGTCCATTTTGAATGGGATTGGCGGAAATGTAGCCGATAGAGTATTGACTTGATAATTCGTCTGATATGTCTTGATAAATTTTTGGTAGTTCATCAACTTTATTCGGAAAAAATGCGCGCCCGCCAGTTTCTTGTGCGAGTTGGCGCAGCACGAAGTCGGCTTCACGAAACCCGACGCGAGAACGAGAATCATCAGATTGAAGACCAATAGAGTAGATTGCCGTTTCTGATCGCTTTGCTTGTTCTAGTACCTCATCAAACGTCACCAAGCTTGATGTATCTTCTCCGTCGGAGAGCACGATAATGGCTTCTCGCCTTACGTCAGCGCGCTGAAGTGGTGCTTTGGATAGTTCGCGCAGAGAGATGTAGATAGCGTTGTACAGGGACGTTGAACCACCGGCGGATGTTTGTTGGATTGCCTGTTCAAGTTCGACCGCATCATTCGTAAAAGTTTGCAGAATGTTCACACGACTGTCGAAGTCGACAATTTCTGCAAGGTCTTCAGGACGTAAGCGCCGAGAAAAGCCGATGGCGGCTTCCTGAGCAGTGGCCATTTTTTCATCCATGCTGGCACTAGTGTCTATAAGCATCGCTAAAGCGATTGGAAGCTGTGTTTTGGTAAAGAAAGTCACGTTCTGTTGGACGCCGTCTTCATAAATTTGAAAATTCGCTTGATCTAAATCGGTGACGAATCGTCCGTCAAGGTCACTAGCAGTAACGTTTAATGAGACAACATCAACGCCTGCGCGAAACGCGGGTGTTTGTTGGTCTTGCTGCTGCTGCGCAGAAAGACTTCCATTACAGACAATGGCTAATGCCGACAACAGGGCCAAGCAGTTCCGCACCTATTCCATCCTCAGCGATGTTCCACGAACACTCAGTTCCTGTCGGTTCATACGTAATGTAATAGTTTCCGGAGGGATGAGTGTATCGGGGCGTGAGTACACAACAAGATATTGATTCAGCAGTTCACTGGCAATATCTTGCATTGCGTTGTTAATGGCGAGACTTGTTAAGAGGTCACGATGTCGGCCGCCGCTATTGCGGGGGGCTCGTTCAAGTAACAGGTTTCGCTCGAAGTCTTGGTTTCGTAATTCGATAGCTGAGATGTTTGGAGTGGCGGAAAAAGCATTTCGACCAACTCGAAGGGAAAGCGTGTATATGGCGGCGCCACTTTCCTCGATCGTATCCAGTACTCGACGAGCACTAATGTTGCTGTAGTCGACTCCCTCCGTGGTTAGAACGATGATAAGTGGCCGAGGAGCATTTTGTCTGGCGAAACCTTCTGCAGTCTGATCGAGCGCATCAAGCATGTAAGCAGCCTGGTCCGGTAGCGCAAATAAATTACTTATTCCATCGATGAGACTGCTGGTTTCTCTGGTTGAGGCGACCTGAATACGTGGTGGGCCCCCGAAGGTGATGATGGAGATTTGGTTGCCCTCTGACATTCGTTCGACGAACGCGGTCAAGCCATTCCTGATTTCCACGAGAGACCGAGTTGCGGCTTGACTAGTGTCGACCAGTAGAGCAATTTGTCTTCCGGCGCCGGCGTGGCTGACGCGAAGGATTTCACGCGAGTTGCCGTCTTCATCGATCGAAAAATCAGATGGTCCGAGTCCTCCTACAGGAGTGCCATCCTGATCAAGCACAGAAACGAGCATGTGGCGTTCCCGAGATTGACCCTCGAGACCGACGGCTGCCAACAAACATATTGACACGACGGCGGGGACGGCTAACGCAGCACGTAACTGTTGCATCAAATTTTGACTTTGGGGCTAGCCGAAACTGCTTAAGCAAGTATAGGTGTCGGTCTGAGACCTGGTCAAGGCAATGACGGCCAGAAGCCATTGTAAATGCAGGGTTTGTTGTTGTGTTTACTGCTTTTCCTTAGGAACGGCTTTCCTTGACACCCCTAGGGACGCATGCAATAATCTGCGCGGTTTTTCGGCCCGCACGTCGCGCCGTTAACTGGCTCTTCCAGCCATAACTTTTCGGGATGTTGGCGCCTATCGGCGCAGAAGGTTAAAGGCTGTCATGGGCGCCATTTACGACGGACTTCAGGGTGGGGCCAGCCGTTGATCGTCGTTGGGACGTGTTGTGGCCAGAGTTGTTAAGGTTTGGCAGTAGGATAGAGAGCCCGCAGCATGTTAGACGCTTATATTCCAATCTTTATTTTAATTCTTGTCGCGATTGGCTTCGCGATTTTTACGCTGATGGTCTCAAAACTCGTTCATTCGAGCGGATACAACAAGGTCAAGCTAGAGCCCTATGAGTGTGGGATCGAGCCAGAAACCGATGCGAGGGATCGCTATAGCATTCGTTACTACTTGGTAGCCATGCTTTTTGTCATCTTTGACGTTGAAACGGTGTTTATGTTTCCGTGGGCTGTTGCGATGGATGAGCTCGCTCTTTTCGGTTTAATTGAGATGCTGGTGTTTATCTTTATTCTCGTCATTGGGTATGTCTACGCGTGGCGAAAAGGCGCGCTAGATTGGACCTAGGAGTGACCGACGGATTTTAGGACGTTATGACAGACGAGAAAAAGCCAGACATACCAGGGTCGGCTGATACAGAGACCCCGAAACCGACTGAAGAGGTCCAGAAAACGGTTGAAGAGACTCCGAAACCGGTCGTTGTCGCTCCACCAAAGCCCAAACCAAAACCTAAGCCTAAGGCCCCCCCTGAGCCACCAAAAGGTCCTGAGGATCAGGCCCCGCCTGAAGATATGCTGCTTCCCGTGACGGTTACAGCTTTGCAAGCAGCCGTGCCCGGTGCGGTTGACCACGTGTCATTTTGGGTGGGTGATTGGACGGTCATCGTTGGTGCTGAGCACCTTCTTGCAGTTATGCGGTTTTTGAAGGAAGACGACTCAACGGCGCTCGATTATTGCTCAGATATAACGGCTACGGACTGGCCACCGAGAGAGAAGCGTTTTGATGTTATTTATTGCCTGTATTCCACTAAACATCGTCACCGGTTACGGGTCAAAGTCCGCGCCGGCGAAGGTGATGAGATCGAGTCTGTTTGTGACATCTGGTCCGGTGCAAACTGGTTAGAACGTGAAGTATTTGATCAGTTTGGGGTCAACATTGTGAATCATCCCGACCTGCGTCGGATTTTAATGCCGGATGAGTGGCAAGGCTACCCACAGCGTAAAGACTATCCGCTGGAGGGACCTGGTGAACTATTGATGGAGAATCCGCAGGACTGGTTGCGTCTGCGCAACATTCCGGATGAATCAATGGTCGATGGAGAGATTGAATGACGCTCGGCACGTCACGTGTTAGCACCGATAACTTCGCATCGGAAGAGCTGGTTCTTAATATGGGGCCGCAGCATCCGAGCACTCATGGCGTGCTCCGTGTCGTTCTGAAGCTCGACGGGGAGCGTGTGGTCGATGCTGATTGTGTTATCGGATATATCCATCGGGGTGTTGAGAAACTTTGCGAGAATCGTGATTGGACGCAAATTATTCTTCTGACCGATCGCATGGATTATGTGGCAGCAGCGACCAATAATTTGGGTTACGTCGAAGCTGTCGAGAAGTTGATGCAAGTGGAGGTTCCGAGACGGGCCCTGTATATCCGTACGGTCTTAGCGGAACTTCAGCGAATTGCAAGTCATTGTCTCTGGTTGGGCACTCACGCGATGGATATTGGCGCGATGACGGTCCTGTTGTATGCATTTCGTGAGCGAGAATTTGTGCTCGATTTGTTTGAGGAATTTTGTGGTGCGCGACTGACATATAACTCGATGCGAGTCGGTGGGTTGCCACTTGATATCCCACCAGGTTGGGACACCAAAGTATTGTCATTTTGCGACCTGATGGAAGGTAAGCTTAACGAATACGAGACGCTACTCACCAATAATAGGATTTGGCTGCAGCGTACAAGGAATGTAGGTGTGATCTCCG
>CAZWKO010000158.1:0-6261 GCA_964634925.1 uncultured Vicinamibacteraceae bacterium | reverse complement strand
TTTTTTTCGTCGGTCTCCCGTTCCTTGTCTCTGATTGGCAGGCACTCTTCTGGGTTCTTGCTGCTATCACGATGACAGTGGGCAATATTGCTGCAATTACTCAAACCAACACAAAGCGGATGCTGGCCTATTCATCAATTGCGCACGCCGGTTACGTGCTTGTCGGCGTGGTGGCAGGAACCGAACGTGGGATCACGGCTACGTTGGTGTATCTCTGGGTATATCTCTTTATGCAGCTTGGGGCATTCGCCATTATTTCCATGTTGCGTCGACAGGATGTGGTCGGTGATGAGCTAAAAGACCTGAGTGGCCTTTATTTCCGGAAGCCGTTCGCTGCCATCGCAATGTTGATCTTTATGTTGTCGTTGGGCGGGATTCCGCCGACCGCTGGCTTCATGGGTAAGGTGTGGGTATTCGGTGCTGCTATTGATCAAGGATTCATATGGTTGGCGGTCATCGGAGTCGTCAACAGTGCGATTTCTCTGTATTACTACTACCGGGTCATCGTTTTTATGTGGCTGAAAGAAGAGACGCTTGGGTCGGATATTGAAATGAGTCCAGCGATGGCAACGGTGCTGGGCATTGCCGTTGTTGGATCGATATTTTTCGGTATTTTCCCTGACATGTTGTTTGATCATGCGCAGACTGCGAGTGAGGTGTTGGGATCGCCCGCGTCGTCGATCGTGTCTCTTCGTTAGAAGTAATACACCCCCCTTAAGATTCTCGATCAATTCGAGTTAATAGCAGTCCGGTGACGACGACACCGGCGCCAGCGAGCCTGACAGGTTCGAGTGGTTCACCAATCCAGATTGCGGCGATAGCCATCGCGACTACGGGGACCAGGTTTGAATAGACAGACGTTCTTGCGCTGCCAAGCTTTTGGACACCCGTGTACCAGATGATATGTGAGACGGATAGAGCTAATACACCGGATGCGACGGTCAAAAGCCACGTCATTGGACTGACGGTCGTCCAGTCAAGTGTCATAAGGCTAGGTAATGCTACAAGTGTGAATAAGACGGCACCTACGAGTGTTGCGTAAGCAGAGACTTGATATGGTGAATACCGCGTGAGGAGTGGACGTGAACCGCTCGTATAAAACGCCCATGCCCAGAGACCAACGAACGTCAGGCCATCACCCATAAGGGTGTTGCTAGTTGTCATGGCACCTTGACCGACAACAAAGAACACACCGACGACGGCCAGAATGATTCCAATCCACTGTTTCCGTCCGATCGGTTCACGGTGTCGACTGGCCGCGTTTAGAGCAAGAACGGCTATTGGCATACACCCGAGAATTAGTGAACTGTTTGTGACCGTTGTTCGTTCAAGTCCGGTAACGAACACTATTTGGTAACAAAAATGACCGAGAAAACCAAGAATGAGAAATCGTGGCCAGTCTGATCGTGACGGTGCCGATTCGCCTCGGTACCGTGACATGCCGATGAGGACGCCACAGGCTGTCAAAATGCGAATCGCATTAAACGCGATCGAGGGAATCTCAGTTATTGCGGTTTTAACGATTGAAAAATTACTACTCCAGATCAGTACGAGAAGTATCAAGAGTCCATCGAGTCGACTAAGAGCAAAGCGAGATGTTGGATGATTCACCGTTTGGTCCATATGTGAAGATCGAAATACAGAATTGGTTTTAGCCTTCAGATTATGGAGTGCTTTGCTTCATCATATGGCACCCTGTTATCATTGGCTGTTTGTTTAGCCTCGGGGAGAGGTCGTCTGGCCAAACTAGTGTTAGTAGAAGGCAAGCGACCCGAACACGCGCCATTGGCGAGAGTTCTTATGCCCGGTGAGCACGACTCGTTTCTGGCGCGTTCTCTGCAGCACCTGCAAGAAAATATCCGCAGAGCAGGACCGGCAGCAACGGCAAGTTACACGCTTATTGGTTCGATCCTTCTCCTTGGCGGAGGAGGAGCATTAATCGACCGATGGCAGGATAGTGCGCCGTGGGGTCTGCTCGTCGGTTTACTTCTTGGCTTAGTGGTTGGCTTTTACGAGGTAGCAAAAGCGGTATGGAAACCGTGAGTTTAATGTGGGTAGCAGTCTCGGTTTCCGTAGTTTCGAGTGCACTTGTCGCGACATACGTCATGCCGGCGGTTGCGACGGAGGTTCTCGTAGGAATGGCCGGACCAGTCGTCGTGGCTGCTGGGTTCATTATGATGATGACCAGGGCCTCTCGACGGAAACCGGAAGGTTTAACGCGATTACTTATTCGTGCGTTTGTTACGAAGATGGTGGTCTTTGGGGTATATGTTGTTCTTGCTACTGTAGTAATGGAGCTTGATGTAGTCGCATTTTTTATGAGTTTTACGTTGTATTTTGTAGTGCTCTATTTGGTAGAAGCGTTTTACGTTTATCAGTTGTGCCTATCGAACAGGATGTCGTAAGAGTTAACCGAAATAGAGCGGTATATTTCTAGCAATGAGTCAACCTGATCACGCGGACGCTACAGAGCACGGCGCTGAAGGTGCATTTGATGCCGGTGAAACGATTATCGGGCACATTGCGAATGGAGAGCATCCGGTCTTACATTTTCCTGCCATTGCCGGTATCGACTTTTCGATCTCGAAGCATGTATTTATGTTGTTGTTGGTCGCGACGGCACTCTTCTTTTTGATCACGCTGGCTGTTCGACGTTATCTGCGTCAGGATCAAATGATTCCAAGCGGTTTCATGAACGGGTTGGAATTTATTGTTGAATTTGTCCGAGATTCTATCGTCCTTCCCAATGTTGGTTCTAAATGGGTGAAAACATTCGCTCCTCTGGGGCTCACTTTTTTCTTTTTTATTTTGGGATTGAATGTTGTCGGTTTGATTCCAATATTTGAGGTTCTGGGTCTGGTGGACCATACGATTCTTCATACCGGTGAAAATTCACTGGTTAAGCACCTTATCCATGGCGGGACGACCGCAACGGCAAATTTTAATGTTACGGCAGCGCTTGCGACGATCACGTTTGTATCGATTATTGTTGCCGGCACCATGGCGCACGGATTTATTCAACACTGGGTTAACTTGGTGCCTCATGGACTTGCGTGGCCACTGTATATCCTGCTTATCCCGATCGAAGTGATGGGGATGTTCGTCAAACCGTTCGCATTAACTATGCGGCTTGCCGCGAATATGGCAGGCGGGCATATCGCGATACTCGCAATCTTGTCATTTGTATTTATCTTCACAGAACTTTTTGGAACCGCGGTTGCAGGTCTCGGCGTTGGTCTGGCTGTGTCTGTACCGCTTGCTGTTGGCATCAATGCTCTCGAAATTATTGTCGTTCTTGTACAAGCGTATGTGTTTACGCTGTTGTCGTCGGTATTTATTGGCATGGCCATTAATGTGCATCACTAGTCAAAATAGACCACAAACGGAGATTACCTGAATGGAGAACCTGCATTTATTTGGAGTCGCTATCGGACTTGGAATGATAGTCATCGGCGCTGGATTGGGCATCGGCCGATTTGCTGCTGCTGCTGCTGAGGGCATAGCTCGCCAGCCGAGTGCGGCAGCTCAAATCACTGGAGCTGTGAACCTGCCGCTATTTCTGCTTGAAGGCGTTGCAATTTTGGCGGAAGTCTTCGCGCTACTAATCCTGCTGCTAGCAGCGTAAGGTAGGTTGTCCATGGACAATCCTCTTGTTCAGGTTGAACCTGGACTGTTTATTTGGACCATTCTTGTTTTTGTGGTCCTGCTAACACTGCTCAAGAAATTTGCTTGGGGGCCTTTGCTTGCGGCGCTTGAAGAGCGGCAGGAGGGCATTCGTAAGTCACTGGATGACGCTGAGCTGGCACGGAAAGAGCTCGAGCAGGTCCAGAGCGACGCGGAGGCAATTCTTGTTAAAGCTCGTGCGGAAGCAGATTCGATCTTGTCTGCGACACGGAGCGATGCAGCCAAGGTTCGAGATGACTTGCGTCAACAGGCGCAGGCCGAGGCGCACTCAATCGTTCAGAATGCCGAGCGACAGATTCAACTGGAAACGGATCGTGCGGTTTCGCAGATTCGAGAAGAAGCTGTTGAACTTTCCTTGTCGATCGCATCCAAGCTGATTCGTCGGAATCTTACGAAAGAAGATAATCAGGCATTAATCGACGATGCTCTTAAACAGGTCGAATCACGTCAGGTTCAGTAGATTGGGTTTTACCGAAATATCCGACTCGTAGGTCAAACTGCGGGCCGGACATTTCGTCCTTTCTTGATTGGTTTACGCAGTTATTTTCGTTTGAGCTTGTTGCTTCTACCAAACTGTGAACTCGTAACCACCTGGTGCGACCAGCATCGTTTTGTTGTCGTCTGGAAAATACAGACTCGAGACGGAGACAAGCCCCGCGGCGTCCAGCCTAATAGTTCGAATCTTTTCGCCTGTGGCATCGTAGACGTACAGAAATGGGACCGACAAGGCGACCCAAAGGTTGCCAGATTGATCAATCGCAGCCGTCCTAATACTGGGAGGAACGACCGGAAGACTTCCTCCATCGGCATCGGTTTTCCTAGGCCATATTGTCGGGAGGTTATTCACCAAGGAATCGATCTCTATTCCTTCAATGTGGCGTTCAAATAACTGATTTCCAGACGCATCGTATTTCCTAAACATTGGTCGTCCGGTCTGAAAGACGAAATAGTAATTGCCAGCCGAGTTCGTGAGTGGCAGACCACTGTTGAGAGCTAGATGCAAATTTCGGTCGGCTTCATGACCAGTCTGTCGAAATGTGCCAAAGGTGTGGTACGGCTGCCCTCGCAGGCTAAATTTTGTTATCAAGCCGCCGAGTTCTGGCTGATTCATAAGAATGGTATCGCCGGTGAAGGCAAGTGACCCTACGCCATTTAAAACGATATTACCCAGTGTGACGCGTGGAGCGGCTTGCCCGGGTATCCGGAAGCTACTAAGTCGTTTTCCCTTCGCGTCGAATATTTGAACGCGTTCTCGTCCGTTCGGTGCGTCGGCGACAACGAAACGGCCATCTGGCCCTAAGTCGAAGGCACTCGCGCCAAGAATGCGACCGGCTTCAGGGCCGATGTTGACGATTTCTGTTGCCGACTCAGACTGTCGATCGACGCGATAAACCAATTGTGCTCCGCGGTCGAAGACTAAGTATTCGCCAGATGGAGATTGCTGGAATACCGAGAAGTTTCTGAATAGACCCACAATATGTGGAGGGAGACTCCCGGTTGGTCGAAGATATTCAAGATGGTGCGAGGCATTCGTGCTGACTGCCCATAGTCCGACGAAAAATATAATAGTTTGGAAACTGACAGTGAGGAAATGGATGGTTTTGTTCACGGGACCTTTGTACAAAAACGTTGGCTTAGTATGGTGGAGTCAGTACTTTGCGACTTCGAGAATAGTATTCAAGACGTCTGAAGCTTGTGGCAAAATCGCCTCTTCAAGTACTGGACTGTATGCCACAGGACAGTCAAGCGCACCGACACGTTTAACGGGTGCGTCAAGTTGGTCAAATAACTCGTCAGCGATGCGCGCAGCTATCTCTCCACCAAACCCGCACGTAATCTGGTCTTCGTGGGCGATAACGACACGGTTCGTTTCTTGAACTGCTCGTCGGATACCTTCCCAGTCGTAAGGTGCGATCGTTCGAAGGTCCACGACGCACACATCAAGCCCGTCCTGACTGGCCCTTTCAGCTGCTTGGAGGGTTCGTTGAACCAGCGCGCCCCACGTAATCACTGTGAGGTCCTTCCCTTTCCGACGAACGACTGACTGTGCAAATGGCAGTGTGTAATGTGGACCTGGGTAGATGTCTTTATTGTAAGTTTGTCTATACAAGTGCTTGTGTTCAAGAAATAGGACGGGATCTTCGCATCGAATCGCCGTTCTGAGCAGTCCAGCAGCGTCACTGGCTGTGGAGGGGAATGCAATTCGTAGCCCAGGACAGTGCGCAAAGATACTCTCTCCAGATTGACTGTGGTACAGAGATCCACCTCTTAGGTAACCGCCGATCGGTGCCCTAATTACTACGGGACAACTATAAGCGTTATTGGAACGGTATCGAAGCATGGTCAATTCATCACGGATCTGCATCATCGCTGGCCAGATATAGTCAAAAAACTGAATTTCGACCACTGGTTTCAATCCGCGCAGAGCCATACCGATAGCTCGACCAACTATGTTTGCCTCGGCTAACGGCGAATTAAATACCCGATTTCTTCCGTATTCACGTTGTAGTCCAAGTGTTGCTTTGAAGACGCCACCTTTACCTTTTACCTCGTTCAGAATTTCTGCCCGGCTCGCGT
>CAZWKO010000157.1:0-6267 GCA_964634925.1 uncultured Vicinamibacteraceae bacterium | reverse complement strand
TTCTCGCCCAGGAAAATAATGTGACGGTTGACCCATGTCAGGCCCTCCAGGCTCAATCCTGTTGTCTGGCCCGATTGGGATGTCGAGCGGTTCCTCGTTACGGTTGAAATACCCCAGCAGGATCGTGAAGGTTCCGTCGTCGTTTGAGTACCAGCCTTCAACAGCCGGAAAAACGGCCTCGCCACGCGCGCCTTCCGGTTCAAGTGACAGTGGAGCGCGTGGCGGCTGTGCAAAGACAATTGTATTGCCCACGATGACGACGCTAACCACGGTGATAAGAAGTCGAACTAGACAACGAGGATGCTGCATGAGTTTTCCTGCTGGGAATTGGTGTTAGGGAAACAGAGTCCGGGAATCGCCGGTCGAGCGACTCCCGGAACGGAAAAGCTAATTGTTATTGTCGGCGGACTCGCGCGCTTCCACGAGTTCGTCATATTCCTCATCAGTGAAATACGTTACGTTCACCCACGCGTGCGCCATCTCATCAACGGTTCGGTCGCCATATCCTACCCACACGTTCGGGTCTGGGTTCGCACGATTAGCCGCTGTGTTGTCGTGCCATGCGGTTACCTTCATAAGCGTGCCTTTGGGTAGCAATGGCGCGGAAGCATCCGTGTACTGGTACGTGTTATGCCAATTGAAATTGAAATCGCCCACGTGGCTTAAGACTTCGAGGCGTCCAGTCGGCAAGATAGCTTCTATGGCCATGGCTTTGCCCCGGAGGTGCATATGTGGCTGGAAGCTTTCGATTCGTGCGGCGCGTTTTAGCGGAAAAAATCCTTCTGTTATCGCGATGGAGTTTGGCTCAATGTCTAAACTTCCACCACCTGTCGCGCCCATCAGGTGCAGTACCTGCCTGTTTTTCGGTTCTTCACCCTTCGGGTAAAAATAGACGCCGAGTTTCACATTGTCAGTGATTTCTTCGCCACTGGCAGAATAGTGTACGTCCCAAATGATGCGGGAGTCTGGGAGCATAAGGACTCCACTGCCAGGTCGCATCACTCGACCTTCTTTTCCGACGGCCCATTCCATGAACAGCCCTGAGTTGGCGAGAGGGTCATTGTCAGCGGTGGCATTTGGATTTTGGAGAAGCGGATCAGTCTCGTCCTGTTCAAGTCGTGCGATGACATGGTGAGTGATTTTTCGACCAGCTTCTGTCCCTGGGCGAACTTCGATCGCACGAACCCATCGAGGCTCGGTTAACCCCGTCTCGGAAATCGGTTTCCACCAGGCATCGTTTGATTCAGCGGGCATGGTGAATGGATCAGATTCAACGATAAGGTCGGGCGGTCCACCGAACCGGTCCGCAAGATACCATTTCGCTTGGTCTGGCCATTCGAGAGCAGCGGGCATATCCGCAGGGTTCCCGCGAGGCGCGCCACCATCTACCCAGCGGGCAACGATGTCGATTTCAGCGTCAGTTAGCGAACGGTCGTTCTTGAAGTCAGAGATGCCGACTGTGCGGTCAATATGCCATGGTGGCATCTGGCGAGTTGACACGCGGTCTTTGATCGACCGGGCCCATGGTCGCGATTCTTGATAGGTAACCAGTGACATCGGTGCAATGGAGTTAGGGCGGTGACATGCTTCGCAATTGGCCTGGAAGATTGGCGCGACGTCTTTTGAAAATGTCGGCACTTCGTCTTCGGCCGCGAAAGCAGTCCCTGTTCCCAGAGCAGCTAGCGCAACGGCTAAAACAACAAGAAATAGCGACCCGTGAAATCTGCGAAACATTTTGTTTTCCTTTCGTCCTTTGTTCGCCAAGGGGGCCTATCTCGCCACCCGAAGCAGACAGCTACATTCTAATGTGCTTTTTAAGGAATCTCCATTAAAGATCATTTGTTCATAAACTAATACTGTACGAATGCCTTTCTTATATTTAGGTTTCTTTAGACGCTTCAGAAAGCGGACGTCTTCTGTTATTCCAGTTGCGGTATTAATTTTGGTGGTTCTCGTCGGCGTGGGGTCATTGTCCGGTCAACGTGGTGGCGCATTTCGTGCATCTCGGGACCATCCAGCAATCCGATATACCGATGGACCGGTCGACAATGTGGTCGTTGACCTCAATGCCGAACTTCAATCAGGCGTGGCAAGTTTAAGTTATGACGAAGTGAGCGGGTATCTCCCGTCATTACTTGATTTCCTAAATGTACCAACTGAGTCTCAACTGCTAGTGTTTTCGCCAACCAGTCTTCAAGCCGACTTGATTCGGTTTGACAATCCGCGCGCAGTCTTTTTTGCCGATGACATTGCGGTTGGATGGGTGCGTGGCGCGGAGGTGCTTGAGTTAGCTGTTCAAGATCGACAACAAGGCACGGTCTTCTACACACTTACACAGTCAGAAGTGGATCGACCGCAGTTTGAGCGTCGCGAGAATTGTCTCGCGTGTCACTTGTCGTGGGACACGCTCGGTGTGCCGGGTTTGCAGGTGCTCAGCATGTTTCCGATGCCGAAGGATAAAAACGCTTATGCAAGTGGACACGTTACTGACCACCGGAGTCGCTTACAGGACCGCTGGGGGGGGTGGTATGTTACTGGCGATCACGGCGCCGTCGCACACATGGGAAACGTAGAAGTAGTTGATGTTGACGATCCTCAAGCCACATTCGGTGTTGTCCCCGATGTGCGTCCGTCCATGGAGGGTGCTTTTGATTTAGCGGGTTACCCTTCGGCTCATAGCGATATTGTCGCCCTCATGGTGCTTGAACACCAGGCGCACATGGCCAATCTCATTACACGCCTTAACTGGGAAGCTAGGCGTGTTGAGCACCGCGAATCAATGACTGTGCCCTCAGATCGTGGACGGAGCACGGATGATGGTCGGTTTAACGAGCTTATCGATGAGGTCGCTCTTGAGTTGGTTGACTATTTGTTATTCGTTGATGAGGCACCAATACCGAGTGGTGTTGCTGGCACGTCCGGCTTTGACACGGTCTTTTCGGAGCGTGGTCCATTTGATCAACGAGGACGGTCACTGCGTGAATTCGATCTTGAGGAACGGTTATTCCGGTATCCGTGCAGTTACATGATTTACACCTCATCGTTTGATGCACTTCCCGCTCGTGCACTCGAAACAGTGTTTGCGAGATTATGGGCGGTGCTCTCTGGTGAGGTGACTGAAGCGCCCTACGATCGCTTGTCGTATACCGAGAGGCAGGCAATTGTGGAAATCCTCATCGATACGAAAACGAACCTTCCGGACTATTTTGTTCCGTTGTCGGCTGCTGCTCGCTGACCTCGTACCTACGCGGCGGTGTTTTACGAGATAAGTGTTGCCGTGAGAGAACCAGCCCACAATCAGACCACGCCGTACGCAAGCATCGCGTCAGCTACTTTTTGAAAGCCTGCAATATTCGCACCGCGTACGTAATTAATAAAACCGTTGTCGTCGGTTCCGTGTTCACGGCACTTGTCGTGGATATTACGCATGAACGTTTTTAATCGACCATCAACTTCGTCACGTGACCATGAGATCCGAAGAGCATTCTGGCTTTGTTCGAGCCCTGATACGGCGACACCACCCGCATTTGCCGCTTTTCCAGGCCCGAACAAAATCTGTTTATTGAGAAGCAAGTGTGCAGCGTCGTGCGTGCATGGCATATTGGCACCTTCCGCGACAGCAATAAGACCATTCGTTGCTAGCGTCGACGCATCATTGGCGTCAAGTTCGTTTTGTGTTGCGCACGGTAGTGCAAGTTGACAGGCAACGCCCCATGGACGCCCGCCTTCATGAAAGTCGCAACCAAAATGATCTGCATATTCCCGAATTCGACCGCGACGCACCTCTTTGAGGTTCTTTAGCCAGGCAAGGCGTTCTCCGTTAATCCCGTTTGGGTCATAGATATATCCGCTTGAATCTGATGCGGTTACGACTGTCGCGCCAAGCTCATTTAGTTTTTCGATGCAATACAGGGCGACATTCCCCGAACCGGAAACAGTTGCAACTTTTCCGGCGATATCTTCGTTTCGCGTTGCCAACATGTTCTGCATGAAATACACGGCACCATACCCGGTTGCCTCGACGCGCACTAAACTGCCGCCAAAGGCCAATCCTTTTCCTGTGAGCACACCCGTAAAACGGTTGGCAAGTCGCATGTACTGACCAAACAAAAATCCAATTTCACGACTTCCAACACCGATATCGCCTGCCGGACCGTCGGTGTCTTCGCCGATATGCCGGTGAAGTTCCCTCATCATGGCTTGGCAGAAACGCATGACTTCATTCGTGCTTTTCCCGCGGGGGTTGAAATTGGATCCACCCTTGGCCCCACCCATGGGCAGGCCAGTCAGGCTGTTCTTGAAGATTTGTTCAAACCCAAGAAACTTCAGCACACTTTGGGTCACGGTGGGGTGAAACCTGAGACCTCCTTTGTACGGACCGATCGCATTATTAAATTGGACGCGCCATGCCCGATTGGCGCGGATGTGGCCTGTGTCGTCCTGCCAGGTAACCCGAAATGTGATGATCCGGTCGGGTTCGGTGAGTCGTTCCAAAATCTGCGCCTCGTCATACTGCGGATTTGCCAGCACATACGGAATTAATGATTCGGCAACTTCGCGTACCGCTTGTTGAAACTCAGGTTCACCTGGGTTTCGTTTTGCAAGTCCGGACATAAAGTGTTCGAGTTTCTGTTTTGCGGTGTTATCAGTGGTCATCAAAGTCTTTCTAGCGGCATGGGTTTTCTGTCTGTCTAGGTGAATAGGATTCGTTAGGTGCTGTCTTATTTTTTTAGCATTGCAGCTAGGTCTCTCGCGGTTCCCGGCAGGCGGTCATCACCAAGACTGAGCATCCATGCTGGGTATGGCACCGGCGTTGCACTCACTGCGTCTAGTCGAGCCATTTCTTCTTTGGCCAGTTCAAGGTCGATAGCCCCGAGATTGTCGTCAAGTTGTTCCATCCGTTTTGCACCGATGATAATGCTGGTGACAGCGCGTTTTGCCAGAAGCCAGGCGAGCGCAACTTGTGCAACGGAGGCATTATGCGTTTGGGCAATCGGTCGCATCGCATCGATGATGTCAAATGCTTGGTTCTTGTCGATCGGAGGAAAATCAAAAGATGTTCGTCGTGCCTCTGCATCCGTAGACCCGTTACGTGTAAATTTTCCTGAGAGAAATCCCCCGGCTAAGGGACTCCATACGAGCAGGCCAAGCCCTTGGTCGTCGAGAAGTGGGATCGTGTCCCGCTCGATGTCACGCCCTGCCAGAGCGTAGTACGATTGCGTACAAACGAACGATTCAAGGTTTTGTCGCTGAGAAATCCCTAATGCTTTCATCAGTTCCCATGCTTCGAGATTTGAGCAGCCGATGTAGCGGACCTTTCCAGCTTTGACGAGGTCGGTGAGAGCGCGAAGCGTTTCTTCGATGTGTGTTTCCGGGTCGGCACGATGTATTTGGTATACGTCGATGTAATCAGTGCCGAGTCGCTTTAGGCTTGCATCGCACGCTCGCATAATGTGCAGTCGAGACAATCCCACCTCATTCGGACCTTTACCCATTCGGCCGCGGACCTTGGTTGCGATTACGACGTCGTGTCGTTTCTCTTGGAGTGAACGGCCAAGAATTTCTTCAGAGTCTCCGGTTGAGTAGACATCCGCCGTATCGAAAAAATTAATCCCAGCATCAATCGAACGATTGACCAGCGCATCGGCTTCCTTCTGGCCAAGTGCGCCGATCAGTTCCCATTCCGTGCCAAATGTCATGGCGCCTAGGCAGAGCTCAGAAACGTACACTCCCGTGTGACCGAGACGTCGATATTTCATGAGTACATTGTAGTCTTCTGTTTGCGTTGAAACCGACCATTGATTCTTATTAAAAACTTATGCGTTTGCAGCAAAAAAACTAATTACAATGCCTCGAGCCCTTCGTTAGGGCAAGAAGGAGCGTCCGAATGACACTACGCGTCCTCACGGTTGCTACGGCGTTTCTTTTGCCCTTACAGACAATTGACATCACGACCGTTCTCAATAAGGCCACTGCGTATGTGGAACGTTACGAGCCGGCCCTTGGATTGGTCATTGCGGAGGAGAAATACGATCAGCGAGCCCCCCTAACAGACCTCGCATTTCGGGCTGCGGGGGCCCCTTCCGGTAGTCGGTATTCCAGCGCCACCGGTCGTCGTTCACTCGGGGCCCGTCAGGAGTTTCACGAGCGACGGACAAAGGCGGACTTTCTCATGATGCGATTACCTACAGCCGAGAATCAGTGGGTTGGTTTTCGCGTAGTAGTCGAAGTTGATGGGCGTGAGGTCCGTGATCGGATGGACCGCGT
>CAZWKO010000156.1:0-6317 GCA_964634925.1 uncultured Vicinamibacteraceae bacterium | reverse complement strand
GTTTGATGACGGTAAACCCTGCGGTGCAGAGGCAAACATGGCGAAATTGTTGGCGGCCGATGCGTCATGGGAGGCCGCAAATGTTGCGGTGCAGACATTCGGTGGATTTGGGTTTGCCGAAGACTATGATATTGAACGTAAATTTCGTGAAACACGGTTGTATCAAGTCGCTCCTATCTCAACGAATCTGATCCTTTCGTACATCTCCGAGCACGTGCTTGGGTTGCCGCGGTCTTTCTGATGGCGGGTCCTCTTGACGGAGTGACCGTGGTGACGCTTGAGCAGGCGGTGGCGGCCCCATTTGCGACGCGGCAACTGGCCGATCTTGGAGCACGTGTTATTAAAGTAGAGCGGCCACACGTAGGTGATTTCGCACGGACGTACGATTCAACGGTTAAGGGGTTGTCAAGTCACTTCGTCTGGTTGAATCGATCGAAAGAATCATTGACCCTTGACCTGAAACGACCGGAGGCGAGCGATGTGGTCAGCCGCTTGCTTGAGCGTGCCGACGTATTTGTACAGAATCTTGCACCTGGTGCCGCTGGTCGTCTGGGACTGGATGCTGACACACTTCGCGCCGGTCGACCACAACTTATTGTTTGCGATATATCTGGTTATGGGGGGACGGGTCCGTACCGAGACAAGAAAGCGTATGACTTACTGGTGCAAGCAGAAGCCGGTTTAGTGTCTATTACGGGAACAGAGACGGAGTCAGTAAAATCATCGATCTCTGTTGCTGACATTGCCGCGGGAATGTATGCCTACTCTGGTGTGCTCACCGCGCTGTTCCGACGGGAGCGCACTGGCAGTGGTGCGACCATTGAAGTCTCGATGCTTGAGGCATTGACGGAATGGATGGGTTTTCCACTGTATTACACGACGTATGGTGGGTCGCCACCAGCTCGTAGTGGCGCCCGCCACGCGGCAATCGCACCGTATGGTCCATTTTCGGGGGTAGATGGTGAAACGGTGTTTTTGGGCTTGCAGAATGAGCGAGAGTGGGTTCGTTTTTGTGAGCAGGTACTCCAGCGGCCGGAGTTGGCCATCGACGTTCGTTTCGAGAGTAACGCGAAGCGGGTGGAACACCGGTTTGCGCTGGAGGCAGAAATTAATTCCGTGTTCGGGAAGTTGAATGTGGAGGAAATTATTGCTCGACTTGAACTGGCAAAAATTGCGAATGCGAGAATGAATACAGTTGCCCAACTTGCTGACCACCCGCAACTGGCGGCGCGTCAACGCTGGCGTGAAGTGTCCACAAGTGTTGGGCCTCTTCGAGCCACGCTTCCTCCGGCAACGATTGATGGTGTTGAGGCTCGCTTTGATCCAATTCCAGACATCGGTGCGAATACCGATTCTATTTTGGAAGAACTCGGGTACTCAGAGAAGATTGTCTCTACGTGGCGCGAAGACGGTTTAATTTGATTGGTTTAGCACGGCGTGCAGTATTGCTGCTCTACAATTTGAGCGTTTAGGACGGATTAGGAGAAAACATTATGGCGGTACAGCAAGGATGGACTGGTCGTGTTTATGAAGACTTTACGGTTGGTGATGTGTATGAACACCCGCTTGGTCGAACGGTTCTGTCTACTGACAATGTATGGATGACCCTACTGTCGCAGAACGTCAACAAGATTCACTTTGACTATGCCTATGCCGAGAAAACAGAGTTTGGTAAACCTCTTGTAGATTCAACGTTTACTTTGGCGCTGGTGACCGGTCAATCGACGATGGATCTATCGGTAAATGTCATGGCAAATCTGGGCTGGGATGAGGTTCGGTTGCCGGCGCCCGTGTTTCATGGCGATACGATTTACTCGGATAGTGAGGTGCTGGAAACGCGCGAGTCACGATCGCGTCCGAATGTTGGGATTGTGACAGTCAAAACCCGTGGATTTAATCAGGAGGGCACGGTCGTGATCACATTTAAGCGGACGTTTATGGTGTACAAGCGAGGTCACGTGCCTGAATTTGCGAGTTCACGACCGGAGGTAAAAGGTTGAGAACACTAGTTGTAGTTGTCGTCACGGTTCTTACGGTTGGATGTGGCGGAGAGCCACCGACAATGATTAGCGGGGATTTTGCCTTTCTGAACGTGAACGTCTTGCCAATGGATCGTTCTGGAGACCGCGTACTTGAACGACAGGTCGTCATGATCGAAAACGGTGAGGTGTCATTGATCGGTGCAGTGGACGAATTTTCGGTGGCTGAGGACGTTACGAGTATTGATGGTGAAGACTACTTTTTAATACCTGGCCTAACGGAGATGCACGGGCATTTGCCGGATCCACGCATGAGTGATCAAGACATTAGGAACTTGTTGTTTTTGTATGTGGCGAATGGTGTGACGACGGTCCGTGGTATGCAAGGCAATCCTTCGCAGTTCGCATTGCGGAATGCGATTGAACGAGGACGCCTACTAGGCCCGAAACTTTATCTTGCCAGTGTCTCCATGAATGGTAATTCGGTTACTACACCGGAAGAAGCGTCACAACGGGCTCGTGAGTACAAGGTGGACGGGTACGATTTGATTAAGACACATGAAGGCATGAGTCTTGATGCCTTCAATGCCTTGGCAGAGACCGCGTCAGAGGTGGACATTCCATTCGGGGGGCATGTCTCTGACTACGTTGGTTTGCGCCATGCCCTTGCGTCGGGGCAAATGTCTATCGACCATCTCGATAATTATGTCGAAGCGTTGGCTCCGTCAGACGATCGGGCAGACGAGGACCGTGGATTGAGAGGGGTTGGCGCATTACTGGAGAGTGTGGACGAAAGTCGTATTCCCGAGTTGGTACGTGCCACTGTTGAATCGGGTGCCTGGGTTGTGCCAACGATGGTGTTGTGGGAAACCGCTTTTTTTAATGAACGTGGGTCAGCCGATGTGCTCTCAGATCGTCCGGAGGTTCGTTACATGCCTCCGGAAGTGGTGGACAGATGGCGGGAAGCAGTGGATACCCGTCTTGCATCGACTGACATCGAGACAAATCGGCGGGTTGCCGCGCTCCGACGCAACATTTTAGCAGCGTTGCATGAGGGTGGGGCCAACATTGCGCTCGGGACGGATTCACCGCAAATATTTAGCGTGCCGGGTTTTGCGATGTATCACGAGATGGCGCTTTATGCGGAAGTGGGAATGACGCCGTATGAGGTCCTTGAAATTGGGACACGCCGTCCTGCTGAGTATTTTGATGCGGCTGATCAGTTTGGAACGGTTGCGGTCGGAAGCCGGGCTGACCTGATTCTTCTGGAAGCGAATCCTGCCGATGATATTGGTAGCGTCAGAAACCGTGTCGGTGTCATGGTTAATGGCCGGTGGATACCGGCTGATGAGATTGAGCGGAGACTGCGTGAGATTGCGCTTTTTTACGGAAACGAACCATGAGTCTGCCAACGCCAGCAGCCACTCAACTTGGGGATTTCGTTAGTTCAGGGGTTATTTCGAACGCTGCCAGAGGGGTGGCATGTGCGGCGGTTCAGGACACGGTCGGTGTGATTTTGGCTGGCGCTGTTGAACCGGCAGCCAAAATTGTCCAGCGTGTATTAGAGGCGGAAGGTATAACTGGACAAAGTCATATTCTTGGTTCAGGTCACTCCTGCGGCCCATCTTCTGCAGCTCTGGCGAATGGAACGGCGGCGCACGCCCTTGATTTTGACGATATGTGCTGGGTAACCCTTGCGCATCCAAGTACCCCGCTTGTTGCGGCCGGACTCGCTGTTAGCGAGACCGTTAAAGCATCCGGTCGAACACTACTTGATGCGTATGTGGTTGGCTTTGAAGTGGAAGCTGTTCTTGGTGCTGTTATGAATCCGTCACACTACGAGCACGGATGGCATTGCACTTCGACGATTGGCACAATCGGTGCAGCTGCCACTGCAGCACGAGTTCTTGGACTTGACGCCGAAGGCACAACGCGTGCTTTGTCGATTGCTGCATCAGAGGCGTCTGGCCTAAAGGAGAATTTTGGGACGATGGTCAAACCTTTGCAGGGCGGGCTGGCGGCCCGGAATGGTGTGCTAGCTGCCTTACTTGCTCAGGAGGGATTATCGGCGTCTGCGCGCGCCATTGAAGGCACGCAAGGGTTTCTTGTTGCGATGCAGAGCGAGAAGATCGACATGTTGGCTGCACTTAAGGCATTAGGAGACCACTGGGAAATTCTTGAGGGGGGCATTACGGTTAAGTTGTATCCGTCATGTGCTGCGACACATCCTACGATTGATACGCTGCTTGATTTACGTAGTGAGCTTGGGCTTGTGCCGGATGCTGTCGAATCGATTGACGTGTTTGTCGATCCCGTTACACCCACAGTTTTAATTTACGATCGCCCTCAAACTGGCCTCCAGGGGAAATTTAGTTTGCACTATTGCGCAGCGGCTGCAGTCGGGTTTGGCGGTGTCGGTATCGAAACGTTTGAACCGGCAGCGATGCAGACGCCCTCTGTCGCGAACCTGGCATCTCGGGTAGTTATGCACGCAGACGAGAACGTGGGACGTGATGCTGCTCCGTTGACTCAAGCGCGTATCGTGGTCGGTCTTCGTGACGGCAGAACAATTGAAAGAACTGTTGATGGCGCCCGTGGATATCCGAAGAAGCCGGCAACAACTGAAGAACTGAATCAGAAGTTTCTTCGTTGTGCGGAGCGGGCGATTCCGGAAGCATCTGCAAATAAAGCACTTCACTATATTCAGAACCTGTCCGATGAAGGGTTTTCAGTTGGGAACTTGGTTGCTATGTTAGTGGGGACCGAAACCTACGAAGAGGAAAGATCCTCGTGACACCATCATTTCGGACACGGCGCAGCCTCTTGTTCGTGCCGGCTGTGCGCCCCGATCGTTATCCGAAAGCACTGGCGACCGGCACTGATGCGGTCTGTATTGATCTTGAAGATGGGGTGTCTTTTGCGGATAAAGATCAGGCGCGGTCAGCCGCGATCGATCTTTTTCTGACACGCGCGAATACTCGGGCGGAGGTTAGCCTTCGAATCAACGATCCGAAGACCGACCTCGGGCAACGGGACCTTGAGGCATTGTGCGTGGCGGAGGTTTGTCCTGATGCAGTGATGTTGCCGAAGTGTGATAGCCCAGAGGAAGTTCGTGACGTGTCACATGCACTATCTAGCATTTCACCAACTCTGCCTCTGATAGTCATGGCTGAAACAGCTCGTGGTGTTGCGGCAGCAGAGACCATCGCGACGGCAAGTCCAAATGTGTCAGCCATGTTTTTCGGTGCGATCGATTACGCAGCTGATATTGGCTGTGCCGTGGAGTGGGACGCGGTGTTGTTTGCCCGTTCGCGTGTCGTGTTGGCAGCGGCGATTGCTAACGTGAGTCCGATTGATTCGCCGTTCATGAATGTTCCAGCGCTTGACGAGTTAGCAGACGAGTGTTTGCGTACCCAGGCGCTTGGATTTATTGGTAAAGCAGCGATTCATCCGACTCAGGTATCGACAATTCAGCAGGCGTTTACGCCAGCGGCAGCCGATGTGGCGTGGGCGAAACAGATTGTTGAGGCATACGAAACTAATAATGGTGGTGTTTTACTGGTAGACGGTAAGCTTATTGAGCGCCCGGTTATTGCGTCAGCGAAGAGGATACTTGAGCTAGCATCGACCGTTGAAGATGACTAACGGATTAGCTTGCACGCGCAGTCTCAACAGCACGATCAATATCTTGCGTCAACTGCGGGGTAGTTGCAGAAGTTGAGGGTTGAGGCTGCTTCGGACTGGTTGTTCGTTGTTTGCGCATAGACTCAGAACGATCATGGGCAAGCATGTTTTGAATCAGGGGTAGATAGAATACGCCGTTTCCCTCGATAGTGACAAATTTGTCGTTAATGGCAACCCATTCGAGTTCATGAAGGGTCGTCCAGATTGGAGCATGTTCATCCACAACGTCGTATCCGAACAACGAAGCATATCGTTGACGATCAACCGCCAATCCTTGTAACTCCTGAAAGAGTAAATGTAGCCTTAGATCAATTTCCGAGTACTGATATCCCCTAAGGAGTGGAAAGCGATTGGCGTCGATATCTCGGAAATACTGATCGACATGGACGTGATTCATGTACGCCGATCCTGGCGAATCAGGAGTGCCAAAAAAGAAGGATATTCCTGCAAAGCCCCATCCCCATGCGTCATACCCAATGGGTTGTCCGTCGTTGTCCTGAAACGGTTGTCGGAACAGTTGCTCATAGAGGTAGGTGCTTGGTAGAGGACCAGTACGTTCAAAATCGTACGGCGTTATCTGTCGAAAACCTTCAGATTCAAGAAAAGCCTTACCCACTTGGTACATTTCAAGATTTTGTTCTGTCGAGGGAAGGG
>CAZWKO010000155.1:0-6340 GCA_964634925.1 uncultured Vicinamibacteraceae bacterium | reverse complement strand
CTACTTATTCACTCAAGAAGGTTTTACGGGAAATCAAAACAATTACGATGACCTCCGCAACAGTTTTCTAAATGAAGTCCTGGACAGAAGAACTGGCATTCCCATCAGCTTATCGATCGTTTACATTGAAGTCGCAAGACGTGCGGGTGTTGAAATCCACGGGATAAACTTTCCCGGACACTTCTTGCTCAAGGTACCAACGCCCCCTGAAGCGGTATTCTCTCACGACACTGAAGTCATCATTGACCCATTCCATGGCGGCAGCATTTTGTCGGAATCTGATTGTCGAGATTTACTTCGCAAACATGCTGGTGAAGAAGCAGCTTTTGACCAACATCTCCTCTCACGTGCCACCAAACCTGAAATACTCGTTCGGATGCTGGTCAACCTTAAACGTCTTTATGTAAACATGAAGTCGTTTCCTCAAGCACACACCATTACCGAACTGTTGCTAGGACTTGATCCTTCCGCAATAACAGAACTGCGCGATCGAGGCCTTCTTGCTTACCACTTAAATAGATATGCGGCTGCCTTGAAAGATCTTGAAGCCTATCTTCGATTCACCGCCAGCAAAGAAATTATTAAGACGAACGAAGAAATAGTCCCCGACGGAGAGACCAGCGAAACAAGCGAGCATGCAGAAATCTGGGAACACGTAAAAGCTCTACGCCGTCGTGTCGCCAGCTTCAACTAAAAGACGACTATCGGCAATAGATGTCGCTCTCGGCTCAACTAATTAATTAATCGCTAGAAACTATAACCGTAGTCAATCAAACAGCATCACGCTACCTTAACGCACCGATCTCTTCGTACAACGCTACTACCGATATAACACCACGATGGAAATTATCCAGATCAAGCTTTTCATTTGGAGCATGAGCATTTTCATCAGGAAGACCAACACCGAACAAAACCGCTGGCAACTCAAATCTGTCTTCGAAACTTGCGATTACTGGAATTGATCCTCCTTCGCGATTAAACACCGGTTTCCGACCGAACCCTCGCTCTATAGCTCGCCCGGCTGCCTGTACAAATGGGTTGTCAAAATCAGTCATCCACGGTTTTCCCGTGTGCATCTTCGTAACAACTACTTCTACTGTTTTTGGAGCGACCTTTTTAACGTAAGTCTCGAACAACTCCCCGACTCGGTCCGGATTTTGATCTGGGACCAAACGCATACTAACCTTGGCCATTGCGAGTGCCGGTATAACCGTTTTAGCACCGTCGTCTGTAAAGCCAGAATATAGTCCATTAATCTCGAAGGTCGGACGAGCCCACATACGCTCAAGTGTCGTAAAACCCTTTTCACCAAAAAGCTTCGGAGAGCCTAGCTCTTCGCGAAATCTCCGCTCGCTAAACGGTAATCGAGCATACTCGGCACGCTCTTCATCTCTCAACGGTCGCACATCATCATAAAAACTGGGGATCTTAATCCGGCCATTCCGATCTTTCATCTGCGCTAGCAGTTGAGTTAATACAAAGGCAGGATTAGCGACCGCTCCTCCAAAAGATCCCGAGTGAAGATCAGACGTTGTACCGCGAAGATCAATCTGACAATAGGTCAGTCCTCGAAGACCGTAACAAAGCGAAGGAACACCACGGTCAAACATCGGTGTATCAGAAATAACCAATACGTCACCCGACAATTCACTTGCATGATCCCGAAGAAAAGAATTCAGGTTCGCGCTTCCGACTTCTTCTTCTCCTTCAAGAATAAGCTTGATATTGACTGGAAGCGAACCGCTTTGTTTTATGCATGCTTCAATTGCCTTGAAGTGCATAAAGATTTGACCTTTATCATCGGCGGCACCACGAGCGTAGAGCTCCCCTGATCGAACCGTCGCTTCAAACGGTGGCGATTCCCATTTATCGACCGGATCAACGGGCTGGACATCGTAATGACCATAGAAGAGGATCGTTGGCGCCTCTCCAGCATGAAGCCAGTCGCCACAGACTACAGGATAGCCGGCTGTTTCAACAACACGAACGTTTTCGAGTCCGATCCGTTTTAGTTCTTTAGCTGTCCACTCGGCACACCGCCTAACATCTGGTGCATAGTCCGGAAGCGCACTAATACTAGGGATCGACAGATATTCTTTGAGTTCATCAATATATCGATCGCGATTGACATTAATAAAGTCGACAACGCTATCCATGTACGCACTACTTCTTACAAATTTTTGCCGGGCATTTCAACCGGTAAGTCTGCCCGGTCACCCCATTCTTTCCATGACCCGATATAGTTCCGAACACGAGGGTAGCCAATCAGGCGAAGCGCCAAATAACTGTGCGCCGCACGATAGCCCCCCTGGCAGTACGACACAACTTCTTTCTCTGCGGTCACACCGGCCGCTTCGTAGAGTGCGACCAGATCTGGCGCCGACTTGAAGGCACCATTTGAGTCCAAATTATTCGTCCATTCAACATGCACCGCACCCGGAACAGCACCACCCCGCTTCGCACGAACTGTTGTGCCGCAGTATTCGCCGTCACTCCGTGTATCGAGGATAACAACGTCTGACTGCCCCAGTCTTTCATGTAGATCACACCATGTCGCAAGTCGGGCATCAACGCGCCCTACGTCCCAGTCCACCTTGTTTGGAAGCGTCACTTCAGTCGTCGTAAAAAATCCGTCGCTTTCCCACGCGTCGACACCACCATCCAAAAGACGGACGTCTTGATGGCCAAATAATTCAAGAAACCAAAATGCTCTAGCGGCTCTGATACCGGATTGGTCGTCATACACCACAACCGTGCGACAGCCGTCAACGCCACGCGTCGTTAAAAGGTGAGCAATAATCCACAGAAAAGCATCCAGTGGTGCCGAATCCGTATCAACAAGACTTAATCCAAAAAGATCGAGATGGACAGCACCAGGAATATGACCGGTCGCAAATACCTCCGCTGGCCGTAAATCGATCACGATCGGCGTATTTGCATCTTCTTTCAGCGGCTGGCCAGTCGCCGATCCACTAGGCACACCAAGACGACCAGCGAGTTCGTTTGGATCGATTAGAAGCTGTGGGTTGACATACCCTTTTTTATTCTCTGCCATAGACTCATTGTAAATTGTCTCACCCAAACTCTGGGTTACTTACACTCCCATAAATCCACACCTTGATCTGAGAGTTTACAAACACGGCCCTCTGTCTCGAGCTTATAAAGATGTGCCAGTACCGTTTCACTGGCCGCCCCCTTCAGGTCATCACCAAGACCTTCATAAACAACAGCGACAACTTCCGAGCTCTTCGCAATCCCACCAGACCGTCTAAGTGCATCAAGTATTTCATCATCTCGTCGACGACGGTGCTCCAAGTAATGACCAATCACGTCGACAACATCATCGATCTCTTCACCGTGAGCCGGCAACACTCGCGGAGGATTCAAATCACGTATCCGCCGAAGTGACGCAAGGTACTTAATTAGGTTTCCTTGGTGATTGGCTGGAATGACAACCGTTGATCCCTTAACCAGGAGATCTCCACAAAACAACACGCCTTCTTTCTCACAATAAAAACAAAGGTGATCTGGCGAGTGACCCGGAGTATGCAGAACCTTCAACACATCTGCTCCTAAATCAATTTCATCACCTTCTACTAATGGTTTCCATTCAACCGGATATCTTTCGTCGTTTACCGACCATGGCATCTTAAAAAACTCCACCTTCGGCCACTCCAACGACAGTGCTGACACTCCAGCAATGTGGTCAGAGTGACCATGTGTAATCAATACACGAGCCAGAGTCTGCTGAGATAGCAACTTGAGAACCGATCGGATGTGACGCTGGTCACCGATCCCAGCATCGATCAAAGAAATACCATCGCCTGTTTTTGTTTGGATCAGGTATGTGTTGTTACCAGTCCCCGTGTACGGCCCAGGATTAAAACCTGGCACGAGGATAATGTTCACGAGGAAACTACAGGTCCCGTCTGGATGGTTTCCAATTTCTCACGAAAGACATCCGGAATTAAAATTGCCTTTCCAACTGCATAGTCAAAAACGACTTGAACCGATTTTCCAGTCGCAACAACACTATCGTCCCTGACTCGCCGTATCTCGTATTCGCCAGTAAAGCTAGAACGACCTATGGCTGTAACAGCGACCCCAATGTCAATAACGTCACCAAACAACACCTGCGCCTTGTAGTCACACGATGCATGAGCCAGGATAAGTCCCAAGCCAGCATCCTCGAGTGAGCGTCGTAAGCCCAAGGTATCCGCCATCACAATTCTCGCTTGTTCAAAGTAAGTGAAGTAAACGGCGTTGTTGACGTGTCCCATCACGTCGCAATCACGAAAGCGAACCTCAATACGGTGGGAAAATTTTCGAAGCACATCGTATTATATCGTGTGCATTTCCCCGTAGTTGCTCCCACAGAGCTCTTTACTGACGAAGAACAAACCGCGCTTGAACCCTATTTTGGCAATACTCACAGACCAGTGTTTGTATTGACGAACCTCCCTGAGGTGGTCAAAGGAGCACTCTTTGCGAGGTACTCACGATCTGCAAAATCCGTACGTCGCCTTTTTCTCGATGAGTTTCTCGGTGCGGTTGCCACCGTTGGTTCCAAGCACCCCAGTCGGGGTCCTGGCGAAGACCGTGCTGAACGTCTCTATAGTCGTGTTTTCAACGAGTACGGTGATGATTCCGTTTCTCAACTCGGCAGTGCCCACATCGCATGTGAAGGGATTTCTAACGTTCTAACTAAAATCCTAGAGCGTGGGCGACTAATGTCATACCTCGAGCAGTCAACTCGATATGTGCCCTACACTGACAAACCGAATGGCGAGTGGAAATACGTTGTTCCTGCTGAAATTTCTGATGAAACTGACTACGCGAATTTCAAAACAACACTGGACAGAGCTTTTGAAATTTATGCGCAATGGATTGCATCTGCACAAGAATATTTTCGTCAACGACACCCGCAATCTACAGACGATCCGGATAATGTCTACAACGCGGTTATTCGCGCTAAAGCCCTAGACACATTGCGTGGACTACTACCTGCCGCGACCCGCTCAAATGTCGGTGTCTACGGATCGGGACAAGCATATGAGGCACTCCTACTCAAGATGCGAGGACATCCCCTCTCTGAGGCCCGTGATGTCGCAGCACTCATGCTGCCTGAACTGCGAAAGGTGATTCCCGCATTTCTACAACGCGTTGATCGGGAAAACCGTGGCGTCCATTGGAGCAACTATCTCGCGAACTGCGAACGTGCCACACGCGAATTGACTGGCAGACTGACAACTTCTTTGCCAGAAGAGAATAATGAAGAGGTTACCCTCACAGACTTCGATCCTGACGGCGAAACCAAAGTAGTCGCAGCCGCTCTCTATTCCGGTTCGAATCTGTCACATAATCAACTCCTTCAAATAGCTAGAACCATGTCGACGGCAGAACGAATCCAAGTACTCCGAACTTATATCGGAAACCGGACAAATCGTCGACACCAGCCAGGACGGGCTTTTGAACACGCAAACTATTCATTTGACGTGCTGTCTGACTACGGCGCATTTCGTGACTTACAGCGCCATCGAATTTTGACCATTGAATGGCAAGACCTGAGTACGCTTCACGGCCATACAAGACCTGAAGCCATTGAAGATATTGGCGCTTTGAACGACTGGAATCGTGTCATGGACGAAGCATCTGATCTTTGCAAAATCCTAACAAGCCGATACAGCTCTCTAACCGCGCAATACGCTGTCTCTATGGCCTACCGTATCCGCTTTTATATGAAAATGAATGCCCGTGAAGCAATGCACGTCATTGAACTACGGACTGCGCCTCAGGGACATCCTGCCTACCGACGTGTTTGTCAAAAGATGCATCGACTAATTGCCGATCAGGCCGGTCATAAGGCCATCGCAGAAGCAATGTCATTTGTCGACCATTCAGAAGTAGAACTCGAGCGCCTTGAATCTGAACGTGCAAACGAACGACGACGAACCATCGCCAAGGAAACACCGGGGGGGTCGTAGCACCAATTGCTACTGTCGATCAACGCAGCTTCCGCGACCACTATTAATTTCAGCAAGCACATCCCTCAGCTCGCGAATCACACAATCCTGTTCTGACTCCTCCAAAAACGGATACAACGGAAGACTGATCACTTCCCGTGATGCCAGTTCGCCTTCCGGAAAACTCTTGGAAGTTGCATACGCAGCATACGCCGGCTGCTCGTGCAAACATCGCGGATAATAAATCGCAACAGGTATGTCACGCTCACGAAGAAGCGCACACACCTGGTCTCGATTATTTACTCGTAGCGTATAGGGCGTAAAGACTTGCGTATTCCCAGATGCCACACTAGGATCTTGACATACGTCACGCAGCG
>CAZWKO010000154.1:0-6354 GCA_964634925.1 uncultured Vicinamibacteraceae bacterium | reverse complement strand
ACTAGAGCGCTACATGCTAGCAGCAGGTAAGATTGCGCAGCTCGCAATCGGTGACCCATCGATTCGCTCGACGACCGTAACCTACTCAACCTCGCCGGTATTAATGCAGCATCACCGAATGAGTGAGCTGCAACCGTTCGGGACTCGGGGTGGTTTTGCCACGAAACATTATTTTCCGGTTGATGGAGAATACGAGCTACGGATTAAACTCGAACGCACACATGGCGATGCGATTAAGGGGCTTCAAAATCGAAACCAACTTGAAGTCCGGCTTGATCGGGCACGCGTTGCAGCTTTTGAGATTGGGGCGGATGGACAGCGTGAGGCATGGAACGCAGTTTTTAATCTGACGCCGTATGAGCGGGATGCTGACAATGACCTACGAGTAAAAATCCCAGTCAAGGCAGGCATGCGTGAGGTTGCGTTTTCATTTCTTCGTAACAGTGCAATTGCTGAGGGCGTACTTGAGCCGATCAGTGCTGCCGAGACGTATCACTATGCGGGTGATCGGGATGCGCCGATGGCTGTCTGGACTGTTGAAGTTGAAGGTCCGTTCAATGCGGAGGGTCGGAAACTTGAGCTAGGAACTCCGAGTCAGGAACGTATCTTTACCTGTGCGCCAGAGAGCGAGGCGCTTGAAACAGCATGTGCTGAACAGATTCTAGGGTCGATTGCCAGACGCGCCTTTCGTCGGCCAATTACCGATGCAGACACAGCGTCGCTGATGACGTTTTACAACGTCGGACGTACAAACGGGAGTTTTGAATCCGGTATTGAGTTTGCACTGCGCGCTATCTTGGTTGACCCTGAATTTCTTTTCCGTGTTGAGGCAGATCCTGTGACAGTCGTACCGGGAAAGCCCTACGCGATTTCTGATCTTGAGCTCGCATCTCGCCTGTCATTTTTTCTCTGGAGCAGTGTACCGGACGATGAATTATTAGGTTTGGCTGAGCGTAACGAGTTGCGAGAAGACGGTGTGCTTGCGGCACAAGTTAACCGTATGCTCAATGACCCAAAGTCGGCAGCGCTCGTAGACAACTTTGCCGGTCAGTGGCTGTTTTTACGGAACATGCGGAGTGTGAAGCCTGACCCGATCGCGTTTCCGGAATTCGATGGCAATCTTCGCGAGGCGTTCCAGCAGGAGACACACCTGTGGTTTGACAGTCAGGTTCGCGAGAACCGAAGCGTTCTTGAAATCTTGACGTCCGATTACACCTACGTAAATCAGCGATTGGCCGAGCACTACGGCATTCAAGGTGTCCTTGGGAACCACTTTCGGCGCGTGACGCTTCCTGGCGAAACACGGCGAGGTATTTTAGGGCATGGCAGTGTGTTGACTGCAACTTCCTATGCAAACCGGACGTCGCCGGTGAAACGTGGAGTGTGGGTGTTGGAGAATTTGCTTGGGGCACCACCACCACCGCCACCGGCAGATGTACCGGGACTTGAAGATTCAGACTCTGTCGCAGATCCTTCTGATCCTGAAAGTCGACCGCGTTCGGTGCGCGAACGAATGGAACGCCATCGAACTGATCCTGTGTGTGCGAGTTGTCATGTCAGAATGGATCCCCTTGGGTTTGCATTAGAGTCGTTTGATGCGGTCGGCGGGTACAGAGAATTGCCGCTTGAGCAAACGTCGGGAACACTGCCAAGCGGATTAGAGTTGACCGGTCCGGCAAGTGTGCGCGACATGTTGTTAAGTAATCGTGAAGACTTTGTTGGAACGGTGACTGAAAAACTTATGACCTATGCGCTAGGTCGTGGAGTCGAGTATTACGACCATCCATCGATTCGTCGCATTGTGCGTTCCGCCGAGACGGATGACTATCGGTGGTCATCACTGATTCTTGGTATCGTTGAGAGTTCGCCATTTCAGATGAGAAAGGCTCGAGAGCGATGATCATCACAAAGATCCATTTACCCAGACGCACTTTCCTACGAGGTATTGGAGCAACACTCGCTCTTCCTTTGCTTGATGGAATGGTGCCAGCGTTGTCGCCATTGCGATTATCGGCAGCGGCTCCGGTGAAGCGCCTTGGCATTGTGTATGTCCCGAACGGGATTGTCATGGATCAATGGACACCAGAGACGACTGGAAGTGGTTTCGCAATGAAACCAGTGATGGCGTCGTTTGAGCCATATCGGGACCAACTAACGGTAATTAGTGGTCTGGCGAATAAGCAAGGTGATGCGTTGCCTGGTGAAGGAGCTGGAGATCATGCACGGGCAGCGGGTGCGTTCCTGACGGGTGTTCATCCGAAAAAAACAGCTGGCGCAGATATTCGGTCAGGTATTTCAATGGATCAAATTGCCGCGCGAGAACTTGCTCGAGAAACACAGCTCGCGTCACTTGAGTTGTCACTTGATTCCAAGGAACCACTAGGTGCATGCGACCCGGGTTACAGCTGTGTGTATGCAAATACATTGAACTGGCTTGGCGAGACGACACCTCTACCGATGGAGAATAATCCTCGAGTTGTTTTCGAACGATTGTTTGGTGGGAGTGGCACAACGGATGCTCAAGCGCGACAAGCACGGATGAATGAAGACGGCACAATCCTTGATGCTGTAGCGACTAAGCTTGCGCACCTTCGCGCCACGCTTGGGGGTCGGGACAGAGCCAAGCTTGACGAATATACCGAAGCGATTCGTGACGTTGAGCGGCGTATTCGGCTTGCCGAGCAACAGGGATTGACGGACTTGTCTGTAGCAATGGAGCAGCCATCAGGTGTTCCGGCGGCATTTAGCGAGCATGCAAGATTAATGTTCGATTTACAGGTGCTTGCTTATCAGGCTGACCTGACGCGTGTCATTACGTTTATGGTCGCTCATGAAACGAGCAATCGAGCCTATCCTGAGATTAATGTTTCAGATGCCCACCACCCGCTTTCGCATCATGGCGGCGACAAAGAAAAAATTGCGAAATTGATAGACGTCAATATTTATCATGCGGAATTGTTTGCCTACTATCTTGATCGTTTGGCGCAAACGGAGGATGGTGACGGGTCACTGCTTGATCAATCAATGATCATGTATGGCGGCGGAATGAGTAACGGTAATGTTCATGACCATCACAAACTTCCGATTGCGGTTGTCGGTGGTGGGGCGGGGTCACTTGAAGGGGGGCGCCACCTTCTTTATGACGACGACCCTCCTATTACAAATCTCTACCTCAACTTACTCGCCAAGCTCGGTGTTCATCCCGAATCCATTGGTGATAGCACGGGTGCGCTAACTGAACTTACGGGCGTCTAGGCATTGGTTTACGCATGAGACCCGCTCGACGGTTTGGCACAGTGTGGAACTTTAATAATTGGTATGTTCCGGTCGCATTTGTCGTGACCGCGATGCTACTGACCGTGGATACTGCTCAAGCGCGCTCAGTGCTGTTGGCTGAAGATACAGTTGTGGCGACGGCGGCAGAACAGCAGGATTGGGCGAGGGTTCAATCACTTATTCAGAATGGCGCGGACATTAATGCGGACCAGCCAGATGGTGCAACAGCTCTCCACTGGGCAGTACATTGGAATGATCCGAAGATTGTTGCAGCGTTGATTGAGGCCGGTGCTGAGGTTGATGTTGTTAATGACCTCGGCGTGCCGCCACTGTGGATTGCGATTGATGGTGGCAATACAGACGTTGCAATTCAGCTAATTGAAGCAGGTGCGAATGTGAATGCTCGTCTCGCGACCGGCGAGACAGTAGTCATGACGGCTGCACGGAACGGATTGCGGACAATGGTGTCTCGTCTGCTGCGTGAAGGAGCAGACGTTCGATTGGCTGAGCACGAAGCAGCGCAGACGGCCTTGATGTGGGCTGCAGCCGGTGGGCATGCTGATGTCGTGCGTGTATTGGCGGAGTCCGGTGCCGACATTCATGCAAGAACGTCCCGAGGTTTTACTGCATTGATGTTTGCTGCGCAGATCGGTGACGTGGCCACGGCTCAAGTGTTGCTCGAAGCGGGTGCTGATCTAGAAGGCCGAGCGCTTGATGGCAGCACACCGTTGCTTATTGCAAGCCGAAGCATGGACGCACTTGCCGGGATTGACTGGCGCATCATTCCGTCTCAGAGCGGACATCAAGACACAGCATTATTCTTTATTAATCAGGGCGCCGATGTTGTGGCGACGGACAAGCGCGGGCGTACGGCATTGCATGCGGCAGTTGAAACGCGGAGGCCTATTCTTGCGAAAGCATTGATTGATGCGGGTGCAGGTATCGATGGCCAATTTCGTACACCACCGCCACCACTTCGTGGTGACTACATCTCACGAAATTCGTTCAAAGGAGCGTCCCCATTTTGGTTGGCTGCACGTGATGCTAATTTGCCAATGATGCGTATCTTGCTCGAAGCAGGCGCGGATCCATTTTTGCCAAATGCGTATAACGTTACGCCGCTGATGATTGCATCTGGACTTGGAGAGAATGATGCTCGTCGCCCCCAGGACCACCTTGTAGTGGATGCCGTTCGTCTGCTGCTCGATTTGGGAGCTGATGTTACGGTGACAAACCGAAATGGTCAGACGGCGCTTCATGGAGCCGCATCGATGTGGGAAGACGGTGTGATTCAGTTGCTCGTTGATAATGGAGCTGATGTGAATGCTGAAGATCGGCGTGGTCGGACGCCACTCTACTTGGTTGAGTACGGCAATGCTAACGCGCCATCAGAAAGCACGGCGGATCTTTTGCGGCAGTTAGGCGCTGCGGAACCAGTCGTACAGCGTTAGAACGTCGCTTCCGATTCAGACAGATTCGATTGAGAACGATTACGGCAGTGCGAGTGCGACCCATTCTCCAGGATGAGTCAGCGATCCGATAGGCATGACGATGTATTGCTTGCCGTCGTGCATATAGGTGATTGGAGATCCGTTGGTTCCTGCGGGAAAAGTTGTTTCCCAGATCACAGCACCTGAATCTTTGTCGTAGGCGCGAAATGCTTTTCCCGCGTCTTCGCCTGCGCCTGGAGGCGTGCGAACCATAATTGGGTCCCCTTCGCTCACGAAAAGAAGTGATTTCGTCAGCAGGGTCATTGCGCGTCCAGGTTGGCCGAGTGGAGGTAGATTGAGGTGCTCGATCGCTGGATGGTTACGTGGTCCGTTTCCATTTGGCACCATCCATACGTGTTCGCCGGTATTCATGTCAATCGCGGTAATCCGACCATAAGGGGGCTTAGTAAGCGGTAGCCCGCGCGGTCCATCAGGGAATGCACGTGTGCCTCGCGTAAAGCGAACGTTCATCCGGTCTGGGTTGCCTGGCGTTAAATCTGCAGCAAAGGCACCGGTGACAGAGGGGATATAGAGCATTCCTGTTTCCGGGTCGAATCCAGCGCCGCCCCATTCTGCGCCACCAACAGAACCTGGTAATTGGAGCGTACCCTTGGTGTCCGTTGCGTCTTCACCACGGATCGATGGAGGCGTATAGATTTCTCCAAGAATGTAGGGTTCTGCAATTTCCAGAGCTTCGGCTCTCAGCTCGTCCGTGAAATCGATCAGGTCATCCTCTGTGATGCCATGTCGATCAAAAGGTAAAGGTTTGGTCGGAAACGGCTGCGTCGGTGAAATCCACTCGCCAGGTGTGTTTGATCCCGGAACGGGCCGTTCGATAATAGGCCAAACGGGTTCTCCCGTTACACGGTCAAAGGTGTAAGCAATGGCTTGTTTTGTTAACTGGACCACCGCTTTAATGTCCTGTCCGTCAACAGTGATGTCCATGAGGATCGGTGCGACATTGTTGTCGTAATCCCACAGGTCGTGATGCACGGTTTGGAAATGCCACACCCGTTCACCGGTAGTCGCATCAACACAGACGAGGCTATTTGCGTACAGATTGTTACCCGGCCGATGACCTCCGTACATATCGTTTGTGGGGGCGCCTGTGGGCAGATAGACGTATCCAAGTTCTAGGTCAGCACTGAACATCGTCCATACATTTGCCATGCCCGAATAGGTCCATGAATCATCAAGCCATGTTTCGACGCCTGGTTCTCCTGCCTTTGGTATCGGACTCCATGTCCAGCGTAATTCGCCTGTGCGCACATCGTACGCTCTGACATCGCCAGGATGTTGCTCTTTCGTGTAGGGGTGGTCAGCCATCGCACTTCCGAGAATCACAACGTCTTTGACGACAACGGGTGGAGATGTGCCGGAGTAGCCGGTTTCAGCATCGTAACGGAGGTCAACTTTTCCGTTGCTACCAAAACTGTCAATGCTTTGTCCCGTCGATGCATTGGTCGCGAGTAGGTATGGTGGTCGAATTGAGAAGATCCGTTTGTCAGCGCCGTCGGCCCAGTAGGCGACGCCTCGGTTCGATGCGCCACGTGGCGTGTCATCACTGAGGAACGAATAATCTTGCACC
>CAZWKO010000153.1:0-6424 GCA_964634925.1 uncultured Vicinamibacteraceae bacterium | reverse complement strand
GACCACCGATATCCACAGCGGCTACCGCCGCATTTCCCATATAGATTTGATCATTTGTAAGCACCCGACCTCGCTGCTGCGGCTGCCACAATCCCTCTGGTTCCCATTGCTGACGAACAAAACTCACACCAACAACATGCGGTCCGGCTGTCACGGGAACCCGCACGACCAATCCGTCATCGCCAGTTAACTGCATGAAGGTTTCCCACGCCGGGTCACCAGCAAAACCAGGTTCGCCGTCCCCCGCATAACTGGCTGCAGCCGGTACACCAGGCACCGCACCACCAACCGTAAAACGCTCCATGAGCTCACCATCCACTCGAATGTCAAGCTGTTGCGACCATCCCATCCCCATCAGGTAATCCTGATACTGGCGACGAAGCCGAACGGTTACTTCATAGTTCCCATCGACAGGAAAATGATACGGAATCGCAATACCACCGCGCGAACCGAGCGGGAGTGCTTCGTCCTGTCTCGCATCCTGAACAATGTGCAGTGGCACCTCAAACGTATCAACACTCGCGGTGATCGGTAGTAGGCCAACTGCCTGTCGAGTCACCTGCCTGGCCACCGAAAGGTACCGTTCAAGATGTGATGTTGAAAAAGTCAACACGTCTGCAAAATTGTCAAAACTCCCATCGGCCGTCTCGTCACCAGGGAGCAGTGACTCCACATCAACATCAAGATCGAACAAGTCACGGATGGCATTGCGGTACTCGGTGCGGTTAAGCCGGTGAACCGCACCAATCCGACCGGGATACGGGTTATCTGCCCACGCACGATCAAGCTTGTCCTCTATCGAAACAGCAACTGCGCGATATGTCTCGCTGTCCGGACGGGGGCGCCCAGGTGGCGGCATCGAACCAGCTCGTAACTTCTCGACAACCTTCTCCCAAGTTTCAGCGTCGGCACGCACATTGGTCGCGTCAAGACCATCAAGTGCCAAACCTGCCGTTCGTAGTCGCGTATTGTGGCACCCGATGCAATAGCGCTGCACCAAGGCATCCGGTTCCGTTAACGCTGCCGGCGTCGCCTGGCTCGCCATCACCGGTTGATTCGCTAGCTCGACCGTTCCGATCACAGCGGTCAGCACAACGATGAACGCGCCGAGCGACGATATCTTCCCAGTCACTGTGTCATTCACTTCCTACTCACGCAAAGTGGTTTCAGCATCCGCCGTTTGCGCCGAACCATTCGCTACTGCCCTACACCTTACTCACTGTCTTCCGCACGACCGGCGCGCAGACTGTTCTCAAGCCCGTAATTGCCCTCGTGACAGGCATACTCAAAAATCTGATAGGTCAAATCACGATTCAGCGGCATCGCGACCTTCCACGGAGCCGTAAACGGTTCAGGGTCATCAATCGTGACTTCATAGTGCAGCGTATCCGCATCAACAAATGAAAACCGCTCAACAATCTTGAGTGCCTCACTCTGTTTAATACCGCGAACGCCACGACTGGCAATATTTGTACCAATCGTGCCCTGGTCGTTGTAGTTAGCGGTTTCAACGACTAAGGTCGTGCCTTCCCAGTAACCCCGTGGATCCCCGTTCCACAGTCGGATATTTTCTGACAGTGCCGGTCTATCGCCCAAAGGAATAACGCGGGCTTCGTGAATCATTTCGTAAAAGATCACGACATAACCTGGTGCCTGCATAATTTGATACCCGGCACCGTACCCACCAGGGAACATACCGCCAGGAATTCCCCTGGTGATACACCGTTCCCATGGTGTGTGCTCCAACCAACCATCCGTCAGGTTCACAAGGTTCGCATTACGTGCCGCGATTGCAGACTCGCGCAATGGCACACGACCATTCGGAGGGTCGACGACCATCGACTGACGACGTTCGTTCCGTAAGGCATCTCCTGGTCCATCACCCCAGGGGCCCTGAGGACCTCTCTCGCGCGCATTCGGATCTGGGTTCTCAGGAGGTCGCTGCGGCTGGTTGCTACCAGGAAACCAGTCGGCAAGGGGCCCTAACCGCTCAATGTCAATATCATTCGGCGCTTCAAATGGTGTGGGATCAAAATTAGTCCAGACACCTTGTATATTTGGCTGCCCATCAGCCGTCATCGGCGGGGACCAGGTATTCCCGGATGTTTGGGCATACACACTAGCCGGAATACACACCAGAGCAACTACCACAGTCGCAACTATCATCAGACTCCCACCAAAGTTGTGCCGCTGCATCTTTAAATCCTCCACCTAAAAAAGAATTTGCATCCTCGGTTCGACGCCGGCCTCACAGTCTCACCGCAAGCCTACACCGCACGAACCCTGTTAATCATGGACCCGGAAGCATCTCCATGCAACAAACACGGCCGAAGTCGACGATCATCCGGTCTCGGTCACGCGAAAACCCGCTACCTCGGGCCAGATTCTTTCACCTGGCCAACCATCAAACATTAAAAAAACCAACTCACTGAAATATAACCAGTAACACCCGAAAGACCGTACTCAGACGGAAGCGGACGCGCCGGTATCACGTCACTCGCACCAAAGCCGAAGTAAACACCGCCACTGACCGTCGTTTCATTACTAGCCGAAAAAGACAGATTTGGTGACAGCAGCACACTCCCGTCATTTGCATTCCACAGACCAAATCCAGCCACACTCAACAGAGGGTGCACCTGATACGAACCTTGTAACGCCACTTCGTCTCGTCCCAGCACCTGATACTCCCCGCGTTGAAACGGAGCCGACTGTAAAAGTGCGAGGTATTCATCGGCACCCGATGCCGCCATATTGTCGCGTTGGTACTCAACAAGAAACACAAAGTCACGTCCGCGAACTTGCCAGGCACGGTCTAACCCGAGACTGCCACGAAACACCACCGCGTCTCGCATCTCACGCGCAACGCCTTCACCACGTAAAGCCCACGGACCTACTGAACCGGCAACACCAACCGCACCAGTCGTATCGCCGTATAGTGTTCCGCCCCAAGCGGACAGTTCCCAGTTCTGCCATACCGCAAGTCCGCGTCCGAGCGCGGTCACTTCTTCACCAAAAGCGGTACGCGTAGGACGAACAACAAAGTCAATCTCACTCAATGGACTCGGCGACAATCGGATGCGCCCAGCATCAACACCACCACGATATAGACGGAACGGATCCGTCGGACTAAATGGCAAGAACGGGTCGGCAGGTGTGAGAAACAGCGTGGTGCCCCAGGATATGGCCTGCCGACCCACTCGCACGTCAACGGTGTCCGTCGGCATCCACGCCACATGAAAACGATCAAATCGATGCGTCCATCGGACGTGCTGCTGGTCTTGCAACGTCCACTGCAGATCAAACCACTCTCCGCCACTCGGTACAGCACTAAGACCCAAACCATCCGTCGTTCTACGGCGCCGTATGTTCACCCCGTGTTCATAGGACACTTCGACCGAAAACGGTCCAAAAACCGGCTCGGCAGTGAGGCGAAAACGACTAAAATCACCAAAATTACTCTCGGCAACATCCGTTGCGCCTGAAAAAATAGGGACCGTCTGGAGATAACCTTCAAGCCAGTCTGACTGCGCAGAGGCACCGGTCGGTGTCAGCACGACACACGCCATGCCCAGCATGACCTCAACCGCAACGACGCGACACCAGTGAGTCACTCCTGAATCTCGTCAGACGCGATTCCGCCATCAACCATGCGCACGAGTCGGCGTGACCGCTCCATAACATGCTCATCGTGTGTGGCGAACACGAAGGTAACGCCTAAATCACGATTCAATTCAGCCATCATGTCCAACAATGCTTCACTCGAAGCTGAATCAAGATTGGCAGTTGGTTCATCGGCTAAAACAAGCGCGGGCTTGCTCGCGACAGCGCGAACAACCGCGACCCGCTGTTGCTGACCACCGGACAACTTCCCAGGCCGGCGGTCCTCCAATCCGTCCATCCCTGTCCGGTGAAACAATTCCTGCACACGCGCGCGCCGTTCTTCGGCATCAATCCCCTGCAATAACATCGGAAATTCAGCGTTTTCAAGAGCAGTGAGAACCGGCAATAAGTTGTACGCCTGAAATACGAAACCAACCTGTTCGAGACGTAAGCGCGCCAGTTCCTGGTTGGTCATCTCGCTAATATCCTGTCCGGCCACATCCACCTGCCCACGCGTGGCCCGGGTCAGCCCACCAATCACATTTAGCAGGGTCGTTTTCCCAGAACCGGATGGCCCGGCGAGTGCCGTGAATTCGCCTCGCGCAATCGTCAGGCTGACATCACGCACCGCCGTAACCTCTTCGGCCTCCTGTTCAAAGACCTTCCACACACGATTCGTGCGGACCGCAGGCAAATCAATATTCGTCATCGGTCGAATTTCATGGCTTCAACAGTGTTAATCGTGGCGGCTCGTACCGCAGGATAAATAGACGAAACGGCTCCAATGAACAAAATAAATGCGAACACCTGTGCCAAACGAGTACCGCGAAAGAGGGGATACACATACGGGTCAATAACCACCCCAGAAAATTCCATGTCGTCAGGGGCCAATGAAGACAAATCAATCCCGTCTCCAAAAAAATACCAAGTCGTGAGCAACCCGAGTCCAACACCAAGACAGCCACTGATTGCGGTCAGGCTCAGACCTTCGACTAACACAATCGCTCCCGTCTCGCCAGGTGTCAGACCGAGTGCCTGCAACACTCCAAATTCGCGCTGGCGATGCAATACCGACATCAAAACAGTATTCACAATGCCAAACGCAATAATCATAAACAGGATGCCGTACACCAAATAGTTCCCAAAATTGTCGATGGCAATCGCGGCAGATAGTGGTGGGTTTGACTCCTGCCAGTCCATCACCTTCGCATCGCCAGCGGCAATCGATGTGTCGAGGTCACGCTCAAGGTACGCGGTAACAACCGGAACGATCTCACTATCGGTAAGAACCACGCCCACGTTGGTAACATCACGGTCAGACCCAACCCAGGAACCACCCGTTACAAGTGGAATATGGATGACCGATTGATCAATTTCTGAAAGCCCCGTCTCAAAAATCCCGACAACCCGAAGAAGCTGGCCCGCAATCTCTTGCTCGGTATCTTGTGCCTGCACGACAAACCGAGACCCCAACCGAAGATCGAGCGCATCAATCAGACCGCGACCGACATAGCCGGCGAATTCATCACCGGGTTCCAAATACCGCCCGTCAATCACTTGCTCGTCAACCGTCCCAAAAACAGCTTCGTCAATCGGGTCAACAGCAATAATCCGGGCTGGTCTCGACCCCGCCGAAGAACTGGCCAACCCGGTAACCGTCAGGCGAGATGACACCGCGACCACGTGCGGCTTGATGGCTGGCGACTCCAGTGCCTGCTCAACTCGCTGCCGGACATTCGTTGAGAGGCGGTCCTCAATTTTCCGGCTGAGTTGAAACTCGGGTTGTTCCACCGTGACATGCCCCCCACTTGTCCGGATGCCTGAATCAATCCACGTTTCATGCATCCCGTCACCCAATGAAAATGAGAAAATCAACAACCAGCCACCGACGATCATCGCCATCGCCGTGAGAATGCTCCGACGAAGTTGCCGCCGAAGATTACGAAACGCCAAACGTACAATGACGCCAACGTGCAATGAAGATGAACGAGGAGAGTCCTGACTCTGTCGCATCTACAAACCTGACAGCGTATCGGCTGGGGGAGTACGCCCTGCCCGGAATGCTGGATAAAGCGAGGCTATTACTACTGTCACAATCAATGCTACCGCACACGTTAGCCAAAACGACGGGTTGTATTCGACACGAAGACTCGGCGACAACAACGCGCCCATCAACGTGACATCACTGTCCAGCAACCAGCGCATATCAGGCGGGGCGTTATGAAACCAGACCATGACGGGAATGATAAGACCGGCGCCTATGACGAGACTCACATGGGCAACGGCCAAGGCCTCTGATAACACCGTCGACCAGATTGACCGCGGGGTCGCCCCGAGCGCCAACATCACGGCAAATTCCCGACGTCGTTCATAGGTAGCCATCAACGTGGCGTTCGCGACCCCAAACAGAGCGATCCCAAACACAATAAAAATAATGATGAAATGCATGCTGTCCGCAAGTGCGACGTAATCAACCATCGCCGGGTTCAAGACATCCCATGAAACGACCTCAATCGCGGGCTCGACGCCCGGAAGCGTTTCGCGTAGGCGGAGAGCCGTGGTCTCGGCAATCCATGGGTCAGTCGTAGCAACCGCAATTTCATGAATGCGACTCGGGGGAAGCACCATAAGTGCCTGGAGATCGCCTATTGGCATCACGGCAAAAGTCGCGTCGAGTTCTGTCAAACCTGACCGAAAGATCCCCACCAAGCGATAGAGATCATTCGCCATTGACCCATCCGCGCCAGACGCCACCACCACGAGTTCATCACCGACCGCTGCAGACAACTGGCGTGCCATCTCCTCACCCACCACCAGTTCGTTC
>CAZWKO010000152.1:0-6538 GCA_964634925.1 uncultured Vicinamibacteraceae bacterium | reverse complement strand
CAGATAGACCTCATCGCTCACCGGTTCCATCCACTCCGCGCCCCCACCCTGCACCGCAATCATTACCAACGACTGGTCGGGCGCAGCCCCATGCCAGTGCACAACACCGCCGGCGGTAAACACCGGTTCGCCGGGACGCAACTCCTGCATTGGCTGATTCCGAACCTGGAAGCGGCCACGGCCCTCCTCGGGCAGCAAAAGTTGGCCCCATCCGTGACTGTGCCAGTGTGCCCGGGCGCCTGGTTCGAGTCGGACGCGCGCTTTGCCGACCTCATCGCTGTTCACCACGCTCGGCGGCGACCCGGTGAAGAAATCCGCCAATGTGCCTGTTTGTTGCGGCGTCGCAGTGTCCCATCGCTCCGCGGTTAGAATCCAGCCGAACAGCGCCACCGCAACCACCGTTAGCGTGACCTCACGCATCGATCGCTTCTGACGTGTTTTCATCCTTACTCTCCCGTCATCATTTGTTGAGACATCGCGCGCTAGCGGACTAAATCGATCCGCCTCTGATGCCTAAAACAGTCGTTTAAATATGGCTGCGTACTCTATCAGTTTGGGCCGATTTTGAGTGCCTGAGCGCATCCGAGCGTGACCGTGTGCAATCCAATGCATGTCAGTGTGATGCGAGTGCAGCCCGTAAAACTGGGGAGATTCTTGTAAACTATTGAAAACGGGCCGCTAGCTCAGTTGGGAGAGCGCAGCGTTCGCAACGCTGAGGTCGTGGGTTCGAACCCCATGCGGTCCACCATTACATTACAGGGGTTACGGTACAAGATTACCGCGCTCAAAGCTCCTTGCGCGTGGTAGACAAAACAGCACCAAGCTGTAAATCGCATCGACTATGCAGGAAAAAACGTTTCGTGCCGTACTTCGCTGTATCGCTGGTTGCGAAGGCGACCATTCGCTGCTGACACCAATCTATCACTGCCCCACCTGTAACGATCTCCTAGAAGTATGCCATGACATCGGCGCTCTCAAGGAGCGTTCTCCCGGTTCATGGATGAAAGTATTCGATGAACGGTACAAGCGGACGACGTGGCCGTACGGCTCTGCAGTGTGGGGAAAAAAAGAATGGGTGTGCCCTGTCGTCCACGACGACAACATCGTCTCTATGGATGAAGGTGGAACCAATCTCTTTTGGGCGGAAAGACTCGGACAGGACATAGGCATCGATGATCTTTGGGTCAAACTGTGCGGAAATTCCCACACGGGGTCTTTTAAAGACCTTGGAATGACTGTGCTCGTTTCGGTCGTGAGACAAATGATTAAGCAGGGAGCGCCGATTCGCGCCGTTGCCTGCGCGTCTACTGGCGACACCTCTGCCTCGCTCGCTTCTTATGCTGCGGCCGGAGGCATCCCCGCTGTCGTCATTCTTCCTCGTGGCAAAGTATCAACGGCTCAACTTGTACAGCCACTTTCGAACGGCGCTACGGTTCTATCACTTGATACAGATTTTGACGGCTGCATGAAAATCGTTAAACGCCTCGCAACGGAAGAAGGCATCTATCTCGCAAACTCTATGAACAGCATTAGGCTCGAGGGACAAAAAACCGTTGGGATTGAAATCGTGCAGCAGTTTGACTGGGAGGTCCCAGACGTCGTGGTCATACCTGGAGGCAACCTTGGCAATGTCAGTGCTCTAGGTGCAGGTTTTGACATGATGAAGACGCTGGGCGTGATTTCAAAACTACCTCGTATCGTCGTAGCGCAAGCTGCAGCAGCGAACCCTTTGTACCTCGCATACAAAAACAATTGGCAGTTCGAACCGATCACGGCGACACCAACACAGGCTTCGGCCATCCAAATAGGCAACCCGGTATCAGTCGATAAGGCGATCCGCACGCTAAAGCGATACGATGGAATCGTTGAGCAAGCAACCGAAACAGAACTCGCTGATGCAGCCGCCAGAGCCGACCGTACTGGCATGTACAACTGCCCTCATACTGGGGTCGCGTTAGCCGTGCTAATTAAATTGCGTAAGTCAGGACAGATCTCAGGTGCAGAAAGAGCGGTGGTGATCTCAACGGCAAATGGCCTGAAATTTACGGATTTTAAACTCAGCTACCACAAAGGTTTGCTGCCGGAACTTACGTCAACTTTATCTAATGTCCCCATCGAACTATCGAACAGTTACGACGCCGTGAGAAAACAGGTTGACCAGGCAACGAACTGATAAATCCAGTTCGCCATACCGACCTACGAATACATCTGTAAGGACTGCAGCCGTTCATTCGAGACGACCGTGCGAAACGGCCACGAATCAGCGTGCCCGACATGGCTAGGCAAAGCAACTTAACAGAAATTCTCAGTTTTTTCGGTGTTGCAAAATCCTAGTTCAATCGGGAAAATCCAGTTGTGTGGAACGTTCGGGGTTCCGCGACGACCGATTACATGCAGCCCAAATTAACATCATCATAACTTCATATTCTTGACATAGTTACGACCGCTTCAGACAATATTACTTATATGGCAATCCCACGGATTACTAAAGAAGACCTTCAAGCAAGGCTGGAAGCAGACGCAACAACCGTTCCAGTCATCGTAGATGCTCGACTCAAGTATCCGTACGAACATAGCACCGTAAAATTACCGGACGCAATACGACTTTCAGCATCAGATTTCGATGGTAGTTCATTACCGAAAGAGAAGGATGTCGTCGTCTATGACTCCGACCCAGATGAAATAGTAAGCGTGAAAGTAGCGGCCGCACTCATACGGCAGGGATATCGCGCCAGTGCTCTTCAAGGAGGAATTGAGGAGTGGCTGGCGGCCAAGCTACCCACCGACAGCAAAGAAGCACCGAAACAGAAACCTCCTGTGGCTGGCGCACTCAAGGGCTAAAACCAACAATTCAAGCTTTTAAACCAATCGCATCGCGTGCCATGTGGTACGCACGCCATTTACAATGCTAAAACAATGCGCGTCACTTATCGCCATCCTCTTTGCGTCAGTGACGCTTGACGGTCAGTCAACTAACTTGACGGTGGAGTTGGTCGTTTCAAACCTCCAATCACGCTACGAAAACCTTGACGATTTCACAGCTGATTTTCATCACACCTATACCGGAGGACTCTTGACGACCACGGATACTGAGCGCGGCATAGTTTACGTTAAAAAACCTGGACGCTGGCGGTTCGACTACGCAATGCCGGAAACTAAAAGTTTCATCTGCAACGGCATATCCATTCACTCATACTTTCCAGAAGACCAGCAGGTAATCATCAGTCAATTAGCTGCTAACGCTACGGCATCGACGCCGGCATTGTTTTTGTCCGGCGTCGGCAATCTCCGCCGTGATTTCACCGCAGAGATACCAGAACCAGTTAGCTCAAATAGCAAGTCACTAAAGCTCCGGCTAACACCCGTTGTGAACACCGCGGACTACGAATTTTTGATGCTGACTCTCAATACTGAGTCCTACAACATCGAAGTGATGGCAACGACAGATTTCCAAGGCGGCGTCTCTACCTACACATTCGCTAACCTGCAGGAAAACCTTGGTTTGGCCGATAGACTCTTTGAGTTCGACATCCCTCAGGATGTCGAGGTGATTACCGATGACAGCTTCACACGATGACACATCAATGCACGCCTTTCGCTTATATACGCGCGTAGCCAACTGGCAAAAGCTCCTCGTTTGCTCGCTTGCAATTGGCGTTTCCTCGTGCGCAACGGGTAATGCGCTCCGGAGTGGGCAGATTGCTGAACGCGAACAAAATTACGACGCGGCCGTCATCGCCTACACCCGGGCCATCCAAGAAAATCCGCGCGACCGGGATGCACAACTTTCGCTCGAACGCGCCAAGCTGCGAGCCGCTCAGTTCCATTACAACGAAGGGCGCCGTCTCTCTCAGAGTGGAGAATGGGACAGTGCTCTTAGTGAATATCAAGTCGCGTATGAACTCAATCCAACCATGGGTGACATTGAGCGTGAACTCCGTGAAACAAGCGAAGCTATACGGCTAGAACTCTCAAAACCAGACACAGGGCTTACCGAACTTGAGGCCCTAATCAACCGCACCCGCGATGCTTCCCCAGACAATCTTTCATTACCAGAAGGCATTCAATTGCCAGATTCAGTTGTATTTCGTGAAGCAAGTGTTCGGGCTATTTTTTCCAGCCTCGGGCAGTTCGGCGGCGTCAATATACTCTTCGACCCACAGTTCAGAGATGTACCGATCTCCATCGATCTTCGAAATAGCACCTTCGACACTGCTATTGCCTCAGTAGCTGCAACCACGCAAAACTTTTTCCGGGTCACTGCTCCGCTCACGGTCACGATCATTCCTGACACCCCAAACAAGCGCAGGGAGTATGAGCAGGAGATCGTCCGCACCTTTTACCTGAGTCATGCTGACGTAACCGAAACCATCGATCTCCTAAGACTCGTAATTGACTTGCGGCGTCTAGCGCCTGTGACTGCAACCAACTCCATCTCTATAAAAGACACCCCAGAACGCATTGATGCGGCTGCAAAGCTTTTAAAAGCCATCGATAAGGCCCGCCCCGAAGTCGTAATAGAAGTCCAGCTTCTCGAGGCCGATCGCCAAACCCTGCGAGAGTACGGACTCCAATTTGCCAACGTTGGCACCGCAGGTATCAGTGCGGTCGCCGGACTCACACAACAATCTCTCACACTAGATCAAGTACAACGTCTCGGCAGTTCCGATGTGTTTATAGCGGATATCCCGAGTCTCTTTATGCGCCTCATCGCCAGTGACACGAGTACTCGTATCCTCGCCAATCCTCATTTAAGAACAGCAGACGGTGTCGCTGCAACTGCTGCCTTCGGTGAACGCGTTCCTGTACCCGTAACCACTTTCTCGCCCATTGCCGCTGGTGGTGTCAGTCAACAACCGATAACTTCATTTAATTACGAAAACATAGGCGTGAACATTGAAATCACCCCGCGCATCCATCACAACGATGAGGTTTCTCTCGCGCTAGTTGTAGATATCAGCAACATCTCCGGAACCGGATTTGGCGACCTTCCCCAGTTTGGCAATAGAAACATTGTGACCTCGATTAGACTCCGTGACGGCGAAACGAATATCCTCGCGGGGCTAATCAGAGACGATGAACGCGAAGTGTTGGAAGGCGTGCCGGGCTTTAATCGTATCCCTATACTCGGCCGATTGTTCGGACGCAATAAGACAGAAACTCAAGAAACCGACATCATTTTGACGCTAACGCCACACGTGATTCGTGGTATCGAACTTGAAGAAAACGACTTGCTTCCTTTTACTGTCGGGCGTGACGCCACCTCTGGATTATCCGGCGGCGCTCCCGTGCAGTTTCAGCAAAGAGTTCAACCTCAGCAACAACCGCGTGCCTTAGCACCAGGCCAGCAACCAGTGGCTCCACCCGACCCGACCACGCAACAACCTGTCCCACGTTAAATACTCTCCGGTCACTATTCCACCGATACCTGCGCACCAAGCGACCTAAGCCTTTCAACGATATTTCCGTAACCCCGTTCAACAGTTCCTAGAGGGCCAATATGACTCACCCCCGTTCCGGCTAACCCTGCGGCAATCAAAGCCATGCCTGAGCGAAGGTCACGCGTATCCAAATTCCGTCCCTTGAGAAGGCTAGGTCCATCAACAATTATTCGATGTGGATCACACAAAAACAGATTCGCACCCATTCCGCTCAATTGTTCCAAAGCGAATAATCGGAGCTCATACATCCAGTCATGAATTAATGTGCGGCCTTCTGCCTGAGTGGCCAATACTGTCACCAAGCTCACCATATCACTCGGAAACGCAGGCCACGGTGCCGTCGTAATCTGCCTACACGCCTCTAATTTAGATGCACTTACGGTTAAACGGTCGTCGTTTGAATCGCACTCCAGCTTCAACCGCTTAAGAACGTTTACGATGGGTTCCAAATCTGAGGCCCGTGCCCCGTATATCTCAACCTCTCCCCCTGTAATCGCCCCAATAACGGCCCAGCTTCCCGCTTCAATGTAGTCGCCTTCTAACTGATAACTCGCGCCAGTCAGCTTGGCTCCACCGTGAATCCTTAGTGTCGATGTCCCAGCGCCTTCAATCTCAACACCCATCCCTCCAAGAAATTGACAAAGTTCGACAACATGGGGCTCCGACGCTGCATGACGGATTTCAGACACACCGTTGGCGGCAGCGGCAGCTAGCAGAGCGGTCTCTGTCCCTGTAACCGACGCCTCATCGAGATAGAAGGAGGCAGGAGTCAGTCCGTCACTCGCATCAAGCGAATGACCGCTCCCCTCATATTCTGTGACTCCCATCTCTTTCAAAGCCTGCAAATGGACCGACAAACTGCGACGGGCTGGAAAATCGCCACCTGGAGGCGCAAGCATTACCCTTCCAACACGTGCTAACAACGGGCCTACAAGTAAAACCGAGCCACGCAAGCGTCCCACCAGACCAGGGTCCGGTGGTTCTGGAGAGACTTTTGCGCAATGAACTGAGAGTGTCGTTGGCCCTTTTCGACAAATGTCCGCGCCCAGCCCAGACAACAACTCCACCATGACATCGACATCTTTGATGCGTGGAAC
>CAZWKO010000151.1:0-6541 GCA_964634925.1 uncultured Vicinamibacteraceae bacterium | reverse complement strand
CACCATTCGGAATGGTGAAAAGGGTTAGGTGGCGACCGCGAATCCTGGCACCGTTTTGCTGGACCCTCAGGAACTCTTGTCGCCGCCTGAGCCGACCTCGGCGATCTAGAGCGGGAGTCAATATCTTATAAACTCTTTATTTAAAAAGACTTACGAGACACCTAGGCGCTTTCGACCCTTGGCCCGTCTACGTTGAATGACCCGACGGCCCGTCTTTGAACTCATTCGTGTAAGAAAACCATGAGTTCTTTTTCGGCGTCTGTTATTCGGCTGGAATGTGCGTTTCATGAACTCGTATCTACCTTTGGACGACTACCAAACCAACATGGTACCCAAGCGCCTGTAAAGCTGTCAACGAATGCAATAGAACACTTGATTCTTTCTTCTGAGTATTTTGACCAATAGTTGTTATAAGGTGGCAATGTTTTAACCAGATTACATACCCCGTAGTCACTTAATCGTTGTTACAGATTGCGTCTAATAAATGCTGTGTGCTACAGTCGCCGGCCTGCGGTTAATGGGAAATACTTTAACGTTAGAGTGGTTTTCCACAACTGTGGAAGAAATTGTGGAAAAAGATAAAACTTTCGCCTAAAAAAAGGCGAAATCGTGTTTCTTCTAGTTTTTGATCCGGTTACGGTTGCTGTCCCAGCAGGACCGTTTAAGACCATCGGCGCGAAAACTTTCCAACGGATTCGTATCGTCTAATGTCAGCTAACGTCTGGAACCAGGTTCTTTCTCGAATCGAAACAAAAGTTAACCGCCACAGCTTTTACACATGGTTCAGGCCAACAGTTTTCGTTGAGGATAGTGGAGAACGGGTCACCATCCGTGTGCCGAATGAACTTTTTCGTGATTGGCTTACCAAACACTACGCCGGAGTTATTAATGAAGCCGCCACGGAAGTTCAAAGAAGTGGGATACAGATTGCCTATGTAATAGATGGACAGACGGGAAAAACTATTGAAAAACAAGAACAAAAACAGGCGGTCGATGCCTCCCCCGCAGGTGTTCCGTCTCGTGGCTTAAACCCGCGATATATTTTTGAGGCTTTCGTTGTTGGTTCGTCAAACCAGTTTGCCCATGCTGCCTCTTTGGCTGTCGCGGAGGCGCCTTCGCGCTCTTACAACCCGCTCTATTTATACGGTGGTGTCGGCCTCGGAAAAACTCACCTAATGCACGCTATTGGTCAGTATTTACTTACTCAAAAACCTGACTTGAGGTTGATTTATATCTCCTCTGAGCGGTTTATGAATGAAATGATTAATGCCGTCAGGTACGACCGTATTTTGGAATTTCGTGAACGTTATAGAACCATGGATGTTCTTCTGGTTGACGATGTGCAGTTTTTAGCAGGAAAAGAGGGCACCCAAACCGAGTTTTTTCATACTTTTAACTCTTTATACGACGCCCAGAAGCAGATAATTATCAGTAGTGACTGTCCACCCCACGAGATTCCAGCCCTTGAAGAACGTCTGAGGTCTCGTTTTGAGTGGGGTTTAATTGCTGATATCCAACCGCCTGATCTAGAAACAAAGGTTGCGATATTAAAGAAGAAAGCTGAAGCTGAAGCTATTCCTCTCGCTGATGACGTCGCTCTGTATATTGCCGGGCGAATTAAATCAAATATTAGAGAACTTGAAGGATCTTTAATCCGCTTGCTTGCTTATGCGTCGTTAACTGGAAGCAAAATATCTCTGGCCCTTGCACAGGATGTGCTTAAAAACATTCTTGACCGGGATGATCAACCAGTCACAATTGACCAAATTCAGAAATTCATCGCTAACTATTATCAACTTAGAGTTATTGATCTTAAATCTCGTAATAATTCTAAGTCGGTTACTCTTCCTAGGCAGATAGCAATGTTTCTTTGTAAAACACTCACAAACGCTTCACTGCCGCAAATAGGAAAGACTTTTGGTGGTAAGCATCACTCAACAGTTATTCACTCAATTAAAAAAGTTGAAACTCGTTGTAAGAACGATCGAGAGTTTAACAAGCTTGTTAATAGCTTTTTAGAGACTTTTAACTAGTAAATTAAACCCTCTGAACGTCTCTATCCACAGGGGATTGTCTTGTTTTAAGTGAATGTTTTGTGGATAGAAATATATCCACAAGAAAACTTCTTTTTACCCACAGTTTTAGATTGCTTTTCATAACGTTAAATACTTGATTTTAATATACTTAAAATACCCATCCACAGTTTCAACAGACCTTCTTTCTTGTTATAATTTGTATTACTTTTTATTGATCATGTAGTTATTAAGTGATCAATCGGTCTTGACTCTCCAACTCGAGGTCTTGAGTTCCATGGATTTAAGTGTTCGAAAGAGTGATCTCCTAAGAGAACTTCAATTTTTCCAGGGAGTAATTGAACGAAAAAACACAATTCCTATTCTTGCAAACGTATTAGCAGAAACAGAAAGTGGCGACACACTTAAACTACTAGCCACTGATTTGGAATTAGGTCTTCGCAGTCAATGTAAGGCTTCTATAAAGAAACAAGGAGCTCTTACGCTACCAGCTAAGAAACTGTTTGAAATCGTTCGAGAACTTCCTGAAACTGACATCAGGATTAAACAAGATGGTGAGAAAGACCAAGTAATAATCACAGCCGATCAATTTAAATCGAAGATACAAACACTCCCGAAAGTTGATTTTCCCGCGATATCTACACCACCAGGAAAAAATCAAATATCCCTTCCACGCGACATATTACGGGTGATGGTTTCGCGGACTCAGTTTGCGATTACCGGTGAAGACACCCGTTATTTTTTGAATGGCGCATTATTTGTTTTAAAAACAAACTCCATGGATTTAGTGGCAACAGATGGGCATCGCTTAGCATTGACCACAGCACCTATGGAGAATGAGCAAACAGAAGAAACCAGAACAATTTTTCCCAAGAAAACATTAATAGAACTATCAAAACTTCTTTCGGATAGCGAAAGCAAGGATATTTCATATGAATGCGGTGAAGCCCACCTCTTTTTTAAAGTTGATGGGCGTGAGTTGATTTCTAGAATGATCGACGCTCAATTTCCTGCATTTGAACGAGTAATTCCAAAAGGAAACGACAAGAAAATAGAATTCGATCGCGACCGCCTAACAAGCGCAATAAAACGAGTGCGGCTTCTCTCAAGTGAACGATCACAAGCGGTGAGAATGCGACTATCCGAGGACAAGGTTGAAGTGCGTTCTGAAAGTGCCGAGGTGGGAGAAGCAACAGAAGAGCTGGCGGTTGGTTATAGCGATGGCGAGGTGGAAATTTGTTTTAACGCGCAGTACGTGCTTGATTTTCTTGCAGTGGTTGACACAGACAGTGTCGTTCTTGAGCTTAAAGATGAAATGAGCCAAGCGTTGATGCATCCCGCAGGAGAGGAATCGAGTTATACCTACGTGATTATGCCGATGCGCGTGTGAATTGGAGCACGCGGTCAAATCTTGGTACTAGTGAAAGAATGACACAGCTTGAGCAAGAAGAAGTGGGTCCCCCTGCTAAAGAAAAAGGTGGGGCGCCGTTGATGGAACAGCCTGACAGGGAGGAAGCCTCTCAAGACTATGGCGCAGACAAAATTAAGGTATTGGAAGGCCTTGAGGCGGTTCGTAAGCGACCCGCAATGTATATCGGATCGACTGGGGCGCCAGGGCTGCACCACCTAGTTTATGAGGTGGTTGACAACTCAATCGATGAAGCCCTGGCCGGGTTTTGCGATACCGTAGGTGTGACGGTTCATATCGACAACTCGGTCACTATTTCTGACAACGGGCGGGGTATTCCGGTAGGTCAGCACGCAAGCGGAAAATCGGCGGCCGAAGTTGTCATGACTGTTTTACATGCTGGTGGAAAGTTTAATAACGACACATACAAGGTTTCTGGTGGGTTGCACGGTGTTGGTATTTCTGTAGTTAACGCCTTGTCGGAAACGCTCGATCTTGAAATTTGGCGAGACGGACAGGTTTATCAACAGAACTATAAGCAGGGTCACTCAACCACCAGCTTGGAAGTGGTTGGAACGACTAAGCGACGTGGTACAAAGGTAACGTTCAAACCAGACGAACAAATTTTTGATACAACCGAGTACAGTTTTGACACACTCGCTCATCGGTTGAGAGAACTCGCGTTCCTGAATGCAGGGGTTGAGATTTCTCTCAATGACGAACGAACCGGAAAAATCCGATCGTTTAAGTACGACGGAGGCATCCGGGAGTTTGTGGAGTTTATTAATAAAAACAAGACGGTCGTAAATAGTTCGCCGATCTACATGCAGGGAACCAAGGACGGTGTTGAGGCCGAAATCGCCTTGCAGTGGAACAATGGCTATGGTGATGCAGCGGTTTATTCGTTTGCGAATAACATCAACACCCAAGAAGGCGGTACCCATCTATCTGGTTTCCGCTCAGCGTTAACGCGAACTCTTAACACTTACGCTAACAAGAACAACTTATCGCGAGATTTAAAAGAAAGCATTGGTGGGGACGACATCCGTGAGGGGTTGGTCGCTGTTATCAGTGTCAAGATTCCGAGACCCCAGTTTGAGGGTCAGACAAAAACGAAACTTGGTAATACAGAAGTAAAGGGAATCGTTGAAACGATCGTCAATGATTGCCTCGGTGCACATCTTGAAGAAAACCCGAAGGTTGCAAAAAGCATTGTTCAGAAGACAATCGACGCTGCTCGTGCACGAGCAGCGGCTCGAAAGGCACGAGAAATAGTTCGAAAGGGGGCTTTAGATCGTAGTTCGCTCCCTGGGAAATTAGCAGACTGCCAAGAACGAGATCCATCAAAGAGCGAAATTTACATCGTGGAGGGCGAGTCAGCCGGTGGGTCCGCGAAACAGGGAAGGGATCGCCGATTTCAGGCGATATTACCCATCAAGGGAAAAATTCTTAATGTTGAAAAAGCGCGCCTAGACAAGATGTTGAGTAGTGACGAAATCAAAACGATGATCGCGGGTCTCGGGTGTGGAATCGCTAACGACTTTGACGTTAAAAAGGTGCGTTACCACCGAATTGTCATCATGACCGATGCGGACGTCGATGGTTCGCATATTCGGACCTTGCTCCTAACGTTTTTTTATCGGCAGATGTCGCAACTTATTGAAAAAGGTTATGTGTATATCGCTCAGCCGCCTCTCTATCGCGCGAAACGAGGGAAGACAGAGCACTACATCAAAGATGACCGAGAGCTCGACACGTATCTAATCAAACGTGCGAGTACATCGAGGGTGTTGCGACTTCCGGAAACCGGCCTAGAGTTTACGGGTAGCCAGTTAGAAAGCATGCTCCACAAGGTGATGGCGTATGGACGATTGCTGCGGTTGGTCGAGCGTCGTGGACCGAGTCGCGATGTCGTTACGGCGCTTCTTGAGAACGGTGCCCGTAACCGTGAGTTTTTTACTGATGAAACAACTGTAGAAAAACTTGCCCGCTCTGTTTCGACCTCACTTCGAACCGTCTCCCTTGCTAGGGATGAGGAACATAGTGCTCACTTGTTAACGATCGAAGACCGCACGAACGGATTTCCACAGCGCCATTCGGTTGGCGTCGATTTTGTGGAATCTGCCGAATATCGCGCGTTGCTCACCCATTATGCAGATATTGAGGTGTTGCAAAGCCCGATGGTGGTTTCGCAACCAGACACGGTCAGACCGAACGGACAACCTGCAGGAGAGGCCGTCAGCGAAGAAGAACAAATTGACGCTCAAGCGGAGCAACCGAGTGAGCCAACTGTGGAGAAAAAAGAACCCGAGATTACCGTTGCTTCATTTGATGAATTAATCGAGTACTTTATTTCTGTTGGAAAACGGGGGATTGCGATCAACCGTTACAAAGGACTTGGTGAGATGAATCCTGACCAACTCTGGGAAACAACGATGAAGCCGGAGGACCGAACACTTTTACAGGTTCGTGCCGAGGATGATGCAGAGGCAGACAGTATGTTCACAACGCTCATGGGCGACCAGGTTGCACCACGACGAAAATTCATAGAAGACAACGCGTTAGATGTTAAGAATCTTGACGTGTAAGGCTTTCCAGTAGGTTTGTAACAAGCGGCGCCAGTTCAGTATGCCAGATACCAACCAAACAAATATTCCCGTAAACATCGAAGACGAAATGCGACGGTCGTACATGGATTACGCCATGAGCGTAATTATCGGCCGGGCACTACCTGATGTTCGGGATGGTCTTAAGCCCGCTCATAGACGGGTAATTTTTGGCATGGGTTCGATGGGGTTGTCAGCAAATAGAACCTACCGAAAGTGCGCGAAGATCGTCGGTGAAGTGATGGGTAATTTGCATCCGCACGGCGACGCGTCTATCTACGACACACTTGCGAGACTCGCGCAGGATTTCAACATGCGCTACCCACTGGTGAATGGCCAGGGGAATTTTGGATCGGTCGATGGGGACCCACCGGCCGCCATGCGTTATACCGAGGCAAAGCTGAGGCCCTTGTCGGACGACTTGATGGCGGACCTCGATAAAGAAACCGTTGATTTTGTACCCAATTACGACGAGACGACTGAAGAACCGTCGG
>CAZWKO010000150.1:0-6552 GCA_964634925.1 uncultured Vicinamibacteraceae bacterium | reverse complement strand
GGCGACGGCGACTGATGACGAACAACCGGTGCTATTGGTGGTTTCGTGGCTGTTCATTCGTTCTACAAGGGACGTTGGTGTTGGTGTCATGTGGTGGGCAACAGGACCAGGCGTCTTCTACCACTGAGGCAGAAACAGCGGAGGCGGTACCTGAGTCATCACTCAAGTTGTATGTTTTTGACTGCGGTCGCCTTCGATTCGATACAGTCACCAATTTTGGGATTAACGATGACGAAACTGATGTACGAGAACTCGTCGTGCCTTGTTATGTCGTTGACCATCCCGACGGACGTTTGCTTTGGGACGGCGGTCTTCCATCATCGGTCAAATTAGACGATGAGAAAGATGAGAATGGCTGGGCTGGCAATGCCAAGTTAGAGTACACGCTTGCCGAGCAGTTAGTTGGTGCAGGTCTTGGGTTCGACCTGTCGACTCTCGACTATATGGCATTTTCGCATATCCATTACGACCATGTTGGCGTAGCTAATGAGATATCTGGTGCAACGTGGCTCGTGCAACGGGGTGATTATGAGGCGGCGTTTGCTGATCCGATTACGGTTCCGGCAGTACAACCAGAATTATTAACGAATCTTCGTGATGCCGACCGGTTGATTCTGGATGGCGATCACGATGTGTTTGGCGATGGGCGCGTTCGGCTCATTTCTGCCCCAGGGCACACGCCGGGCCACCAAGTGCTGTTTTTGGATTTGGAATGGACCGGACCATTGGTGCTATCTGGAGATTTGTACCATTTCCGCATTAGTCGCACTGACCGACGGGTTCCGGTTTTTAATGTCGATCCAGAGATGAGTCTTCAGTCGATGGATAAAGTGGAAGCGTTTGTTGCTGAGCAAGAAGCAATGTTCTGGATTGAGCACGATCTGGAGCTGTTTCAGACCTTACAAATTTCACCACGGTACTACGAATAGCTACTCATTCAAGCATGAGTGGAATGAATTTCCGCTCTTGACCATAAACTCTAACGACGTTCGTTGTCGTATGGGGCGCCTGTTCCTGATGAGCCCATAAAAAACTTTCGGCCGTCTTCAAATGTCAGGTCGCGTGCATTAGCGCGAGTCGTTCGATCTTTACTTTGATAGCCGTCAACGACTACCACTGTGCCTGGTTGCACATAGTCTCGTCTTAGGCCGCGCCTGAGAAGCGTATTCGGTGTGCCTCCTTCGACCATCCAGATGGCTTTGGAGCCATCGTCGGACGTTACCTCAATATGGATCCACGTATGAGGATTGACCCATTCCACTCTGACGATCGGGCCTGTCAACAAAACGGGCCGATTAGGATCGAATTCAGCGCCAAAGGCATGGTGGGCGTGGGTGGGAATGTTTAGGGTTGCAACCAGCAACAGCCCAATGCTGAGAGCGCCTAATAATGTGAGTGAGGTCGACCGTGTTTGTTTTGGCATCATATTCACCATGTGGCTAGTTGTCATTATTGAGGGACCATGCCGTCTCGTACGTCTTGTTCGAGAATTCGGGCGCCGCCTAAAATACCCTGGAATGAATAATTTGCTTCGTGGCAGGCATATTCGTAGACACGGTCGTTGCTAACAGGCCAGACATATTCGCCAGACCATGGGGCCGTCCATACATTCGGATCTTCGACTGTGAATTCGTAGTGCAAAGTGTCTGCATCGAGTCTTGTGAAACGTTCCATGACATGCAGGTCACGCGTTGCTCCTCGAAGGGCCGGTGTGTCGTTAAAGTTAGTTGTGTCGATCACTAGCGTGTCGCCATCCCAGTGTCCTACAGAGTCGCCAAGCCATCCGCGAATGTTTGACGGTGCATGTTCTTGGTTTAAGCGAATGATGCGCGCATCGTGCACCATTTCAATCAGAATCATGATGTAGTCGTCAGTCTGCACGATTCGTTTCAAATTGTTGTAGAGCGCCGGTAGCATTGGTGGACCACCTGTTGAACTGAAGCCAAGAAGGCAGCGTTCGGCAAGCGGTCGTATTTCGGGGTCGTCATAGGGGCCCGGTGCATCTAGACCGTTCTCGATCATCCACCAGGCGGTCCCGCTATTTTCACGGCGGAAAGCGGCTTGTTCAGCGGCTTGAGCGCGTGCAGTCGCAGTTAGTGAGGGTTGTCGACCATTTACAGGATCAACAATGATTGAAGTGGGGTACTGACCATCCACCAGCACAGCGGATGAGCCGCGGTCGATCCAGAAACTGTTATAGCCTCCGACATTACCAGCGGCACCCCGAGAACCGTCACCACCCTCCGGGGGAGCTTCTCGGTTGGGATTACTGGCCTGGTTGCGAGCGAGGTTGCCATCGAATGCTTCGCGTTCAAGAGTCGCCGCTTCTTCTTCCGTTAAAAATGCTTGTTCACCAAACCGTTCAGGGCGTTGCAGTGGAGTGAGTGTTGCAATGTCGTAGGTCCCACTGAGGTCTGGGTGTCCACCCGGTGTTCGAGGAAAAGTGCTTGATTGGGCATTTAGCCCGGCGGGGACTGCTAAAGAGAGGAGTGCAACTGCCGCTAGAAGTCGATGCCGATTAGTCATAAAACCCCTCCACAGCTTTTAGCGGCCTAGGCGTACATCTTCTTCAAGCACCCGTGCGCCACCTAAGATACCTTGAAATGAATAATTTGCTTCGTGGCAAGCATACTCATAGACACGGTTACGTGTCATTGGCCAGATATACTCCCCGCTCCATGGGGACGTCCACACTGCCGGATCTTCAACGGTAAATTCGTAGAGAAGAGACTCATTGGAGAGCCGTGTAAACCGTTCGACAACGTGCAGATTACGCGATGCGCCAGTTAATGCCGGCGAATCGTTGAAGTTGGTGGTGTCAACAACCAACGTGTCTCCCTCCCAGGTGCCGACAGAATCACCTAGCCAGCTCCGAATGTGTGCGGGTGCGTGTTCCTGATTCAGCCTGACGATGCGGGCATCATGCACCATTTCAATCAGAATCATGACGTGATCATCTGTCTGAACAATACGCTTTAAATTGTTGTAGAGCACGGGAAGCATCGGCGGTCCAGCAGTCGAACCAAAGCCGAGAAGACACCTTTCTGCCAGCGGACGTATTTCTGGGTCGTCGTATGGCCCTGGTGCATCGAGGCCGTTTTCGATCAGCCACCAAGCGGTCCCACTATTGGGGCGTTGGAACGCTGCTTGTTCAGCCAGTCGCTGACGAGCCGCAGGTGTTATTTCCGGTCGACGGCCATTGGGCGGGTCCGTGATGATTGAAGTTCGCCATTGCCCGTCAATTTGAAACGCGGAGTTTCCACGGTCCATCCAGAAGGTGTTATACCCTCCGACAGCTCCCGCTGCTCCGGTTGAACCATCCCCGCCCACAGGAGGCGCAGTGTTGGGTGGTTCACTTTCGATGTTGCGTTCATCCGGGATTCCAAATACAGCCGCAAGTGCGATAGGTTCACCTTGCGCGATCGTCGCTGCTTCTTCTTCACTAAGTGTGAGTCGATCTCCGAATATTTCAGGGCGCTGAAGTGGCGTCAACGTCGCGGTGTCATACGTACCGGTGAGGTCGGGATGCCCGGCGGCTGTACGCGGAATGTCTTGGGCAGATAACGGAATCCAAGAACCGCAGATCAAAAGGGAAGTGGCGATTGTGTGGCGCACAAGATCCTCGTGTTGCTATCGCGGTAACGGGTTTCGACGAAATTCTCCGAAGAGTAATTCCTCGACAAATTCAACGCACTTAAAATCCATTAAACGAGCACCATCTTCGATGCGTCGGTAGAGAGGCATACTGATCGTCCATGGTTCAACAAAAACATTTGGGTCTTCCATCGTAGCTTCGTACTGTATGTGGTTCGGGCCGATCATTGTGTAGCGCTCTGTCACGACTAACTGACTCGTGTGGTGACTGCCGGCTCGGTCAAACCACGTCTGATCATTTTGTCCTGTAACTTCGACAACCAGCGTGTCATTGTCCCAATGTCCGACAGATTGTCCCATCCATGAGTCTGTTTCAGCAGGGCCTACGTCCTGCATATAGATCTCTCGAACGGCGCCTGCGAATTCGTATGCTATGAAGACGCTACTGTCGTTCTGAAAGATTTGAAACGGAAAGGGTAGATAAGTTGCACGGGGTACGCCTGGCATGTAGCACTTGATTTCAGGGTCGCGTTCGACCCACTGCGAGTGATTCTCTTCTTTAAGCTCTCGTGCTTCAGTCGTGTACGGGATGCGGCCACCATTTTTGATGACACCCATACTGCCCGGTACTGCCCCAACGGCTCCAAGGGCGAGAACCGGCACGTCTGGAAGCATGCTGTGCGGCCCTTCTCGCAGTTGCATCGCTGGTCGCGCGATATGTGGTTCGACGTCGTAGTTTGCTGCATTTAGCGCCTGCCAAATACCGTTAAAGTCTGGGTTGCCATTAGCGAGTTTAGGTGGTTCGTAGTTGCCAGCTTGAGCCATGCTCGATGAGACGCCGAGCACGAGACTAAAAAGGATGACAACGGCAGTAGCAAATGTTTTGTTCATTATTTCGACAACTCCGTAATTATCGGCGCACAAATCGTTGGACTCGTTTTCCTTCCAGGGTTTCACCGACATAGATATTGCCGCTTGAATCGACGGCAAGACTATGCGCAGCTGTAAAACCACCCGCTTGATGCCCGCCAAAACCAATCGTGTTGACGATTGATAGATCGTTACGATCAATAACCCAAATCTTCGCGTTCATTCCATCGATGTTGTAAAGGTATTGTTGGTCGGCATCAGGAGAAAAATCCACGTCAAATGCCGATCCGAAGCCAAGCGTTCTCGGTGCCATCACGAATTCATCGACGAAGGCGCCATCAGCCTCAAAGACTTGGATCCGATTATTCACTCGGTCGCACACATACAGTAGGCCGTCGTTGGAAAGTGTTGCGCAATGAACGGGTCGTCCGAATTGTTGCGAGGGTTCCGCGTCTGGGTCGTACGTGTAGGCATCGTCAGTGGGAACGTTGCCATAGGCACCCCAATGTCGTTTGTACTCACCCGTATCGGCGTCGAAAATTGCGACCCGACGGTTTCCGTAACCATCTGCGATGATTACCTCATTAGTTTCAGGGTCTACGTCGATTTCGGCTGGCTGGCCGAAGTTGGCCGTGTCGTTGCTCCCTTGGCCTTGGCCGTGCGCACCGATTTGCATCAGAAAGTCACCACTTTTCGTGAATTTCAGAATGTGAGCATCTTCGCCACCACTGCCTCCAAGCCACACATTGTCTAAGTGGTCGATAAAGATTCCGTGCTCTGAGTCAGGCCATTCAAAATCATCCCCCGGACCACCCCAGGCCTGGACAACGTCGCCTTCCTGATTGAATTCGATGACAGGTGGGGCTGGACGGCAGCACTCTTCTGCAAGGGGAGGATCTGCGTCTAACGCGGCTTCTTGTGGCGTGAGTGACAAGGGACGATGCACGACCCAAATATGATCATTTGAGTCGACGTCGACGCCAACGACGTTACCGAGTGTCCAGTTATTTGGAAGTGGCTTCGGCCAAGTCGGATCAAATTCGAAGTTGGTGCCATCGCCAACGGGGCCTGAAGGCGTCGTTATAGCTTCTGCGCTTTCATCATTACTGGGGACTGGCTCCGTGCCACCACAGGCAACGGCTGCCAAGACTACGAAGAACGCACTGTTCAGTGCGAGGTATTGAACGGGGCGCATAATCATTCCTCCGTACGACGAGTTATGAGAGAACAACACCTGCAAAAGATTCTAGATTTGCATAGCCTATTAGAAATCCGTGCAATTTGTTACTACTGTTCATCAAGGTACCTGCGAGATGCGGTTGCGTCCATCAGTGGAACTACCTTGTCGGGGTCGACCCGGACCATCATATAGGTGATGTGATCTGGAATTTCTGTGAACTCATGTCCCGTTCCGGCTGGAATTACAAATACATCCCCTTCCTTTAGGTGATGCGTTACACCATCCCGAACATCTTCGGCATTGTTTCCAGGGCCATTCAGGAATTGGACGGCACGGTTGTCTGGTGGGCGTCTGACTTTATTGACAAGGTCAGCACCAGTCAGAATGGTTCCTCCGCCACTCGTCACAACGTAGACCTCGGTAACAAGGTCATGTTCGGCGACTCGTCCTCGGCGCGTTTCGAGAGCACCACGATGGGCGACCGCAACCTGCACCTTTGACTTGCCAATATCGATTGACCGGACCTGCTGGTCGACAAGCCCGTCCTTCCGTCCGACAAATGCGTACTCGGCAAGTTCCTCAGCGGGTACATAGGTGGCCGGACACATGTCACATGACGGTTCTACGTTTTGGGCCGATAAATGGCCGAACATGAAGGCACTGACAATGGCGATGGCAACAACTAGTGGTTGTCTCATGATGGTATGTTCTCCCTACGTCACTCTAATACAGGTAACCACGTGGCGCTCTGATTTTGTAGGCTCTTTTGTTATGAAAGTTGGATTTATCGGTCTCGGCACGATGGGGCGTCCTATGGCGCTCAATTTAATAAAGCGCCAGCACCACCAAACGGTGTATGCGAGGCGCGCAGCATCTCTCACACCGTTAGCTGATGCTGGCGCGGCAAC
>CAZWKO010000149.1:0-6560 GCA_964634925.1 uncultured Vicinamibacteraceae bacterium | reverse complement strand
CCCGTAATGTCCCAGCGGTTTGGTTGATGAATGAGATCGGACCCGATACGGTTGTCGAATTTGGAAAGCGTGTTGGATTTAGCTCACCCATCCCTCCGTATCTTTCGGTTGCTTTGGGAGCCGCCGAAGCAACGTTAATGGAGGTCACCAGCGCTTATTCCGTTTTTCCAAACCAAGGCAAACGAATGGTTCCGTTCATGATTGAACGCGTGATTGACCGAGAAGGACAAACACTTGAAGAACATCGGCCTCAATCCCACGATGCGCTCAGAGCAGATACCGCCTACATCATGGTGAGCTTAATGCGTGGCGTGGTACAACGTGGCACAGCTCAACGAGCAAGGCGAGAACTAAATTGGCCAGTTGGTGGAAAAACGGGAACCATGGACGAGTATACAGACGCATGGTTCGTCGGGTTTGACCCTGATGTCACGGTAGGCGTTTGGGTCGGTTATGACGAAAAAAAGACTATGGGTGACAACGAACAGGGTGCACGCGTTGCTCTTCCCATCTGGATCGATTTCATGAAGGCTTACATAGGCAATCGTCAAACCCCGCCCGGCTTTATACCACCTGGAAATATTGTCTTCACATCCATCGTACCCAAAACAGGTGAGGTTGCTGAGCCGTGGGCTCGCGGCGTGATCCAAGAAGCATTCATTGCAGGCACTGAGCCTGGAACAGCTTTCGGAAGATAGTCTCATAGCGACACCTTCCACTGCTAACCGAGAAGTAAAACTTTTCGTATTCCTTCTAGCTAGCTGAACTCTGACTGAGTTCTCCAGCAGCTTTCTTCATAAGGTACGTCTTAATAAATTCATCAATATCACCGTCTAGAACGCGGTCGACATTTCCATCATCTAACTTCGTACGATGATCTTTTACCATTCGATACGGATGAAGCACATAACTTCGAATTTGACTTCCGAAAGCAATGTCTTTCTTCTCTCCACCAATTTGCTCAAGTCGATCTTGTTGTTCCTGAAGCCGTTGGTCGTACAGTCTCGACCTTAAAACACTCATGGCTGCGTCTCGGTTTCGGTGCTGTGACCGTTCATTTTGACAAGAAACGACTATTCCTGTCGGAAGGTGCGTGATACGAACAGCAGAGTCAGTCACATTGACATGCTGACCACCAGCCCCGCTTGACCGGTAAGTATCAACCCGGAGATCTTTTTCATCTATTTCAATATCTACATCATCGGGTAGTTCTGGCCATACAAAGACTGACGCAAACGAAGTATGTCTTCTAGCTGCCTGGTCGAAAGGAGATATTCGAACTAATCGATGAACACCAGCTTCTGGCAAGAGTGAACCATACGCATAGTCTCCGACGATCGTAATCGTTGCACTCTTAACCCCAGCTTCATCACCAGGCTGGGCCTCAATAACCTCCCTAGAAAAACCGCGCCGCTCAGCCCAGCGTAAATACATCCGAAGCAGCATCTCGGCCCAATCCTGAGATTCCGTTCCGCCAGCTCCAGGATGAATTGATAGAATCGCATTGCGACGGTCATGCTCCCCGCCGAGCATCTTTTTAGTCTCCCCCGCCTCCACCTCACTTTGAAGTCCGTCAAGGGCAGTCAGAAGATCATCAATGATGTCTTCTCCTTGACATGCCCATTAGACTAAAACCGAAAGGTCTTCAACTCTCTTGCCTAATGATCCAGCAAGATCAAAATCTTCTTGTAGTCGTCGACGTCGCTGCAGCACCTCTTGGGCGAGATCTTGATCATTCCAAAATGTTGGACCAGCTGCCTGCTGCTCCAAAGCCAAAATATCATTTTCTAATTTTTCAGGGTCAAAGATAGCTCCGTAAGTCTTCTGCTCTCTTCGCTAATCCTTGGCATCTTCGAATTTGTTCATCCAATGTTGTTTTCAATGCAATACCTCTATCTCTTACCCATCACTTAACGTCGCCTCGAAACCAATCCTAATACTGTAACTAACAGGCCAAGATATGCGAGCATATCTCCAATACGCCCGTATAATTTTATGCCCTTAAATAGTCTTGCTTCACTTAAAATGACCGCTTCTTCGAAAAGGGCTGACTGATCAATGACTCGTCCATAGGGATCAACGATGCCACTGATTCCAGTGTTAGCTGACCTGACAAGATAACGTCCCTGCTCAATCGCACGCATTCGTGCCATTTGAAAATGCTGATGCGGCGCAGCCGTTAGTCCAAACCAGGCGTCATTCGTGATCGTGGTGAGCAGATCGGCGCCTGCTAATACCAACTCACGAACTAAACCAGGATAGATAATCTCGTAGCAAATCGCTGTGCTCACTAGGTCTTCTTTGAACGGTAAAGCCTCAGCATTTTGACCGGCAGAAAAACTCCCAACGGCCTCAACAAGCGGAGAAACAAAGAACAGCGCATCCTGCAGTGGGACATACTCGCCGAAAGGCACGAGGTGCTGTTTTTGGTACGCACCAGTCGTCTCCCCGGAGGGCCCAATCATATGCGCTGCATTGTAGTACCGGACCTGTTCGTCAGATTGTATTTCCGTTGTTCCGATTAGCAGGTGGGTCTTGGTCGCACGCGCGGTGGACCGTATCATTTCACTTCGCTGGTCGTCCGCTATCGGGAATTGCGTCGCGGCCTCAGGCCAAACAATCAATTCTGCCCCAGCAGCTGCAGCATCCCGCGTCTGCCTCAGATAAGTCGTTAGGATCGTATCCCGCCTCGCTCTATCCCATTTATCCTCCTGCGACACATTGCCTTGCACCGCAGCTACTGTTAGCGAAGTTCCTTCATTCACTAATACCGATCGCTCCAATCTCCACGTACCAAACACCAGCACGAGAGCAAATACTGCACACGTGCCGAGCGCCGGCAAGACCCGTGCATTGCTGCGTTCGATCAAGCTATAAGAAACGGTGCAGTTCACAGCAACGAGCAGGATCGAAATGCCAAGAACCCCAACGATACTGGCAACCTGAGCGATTACAAGAAATGGCACTTGACTGTAACCGAGGAGAAGCCAAGGAAAACCTGTAAATAAATGAATGCGACCTAATTCCATTGTCACCCAGACAGCCGGAGCAAACATAAGTGCTATATGACCAAAACGCTTGACAAGAGCAGCTATTGAAACGGCAAAGGCCGCGATAAATGAACCTAGAAAAAGGACGAATAAAAAATGAACACACCAGGCCGCAACAACAGGCAGTCCACCAAAATCAACCATAACGCCAGGAATCCAGTAGATCGTTCCCGCGAAATGAATAACTCCTGCTAATAAACCAAGCCAAAATGCGGTTCTATAATTTGCATTACATAGTGCCGTCAAGAGCGGCACCAACGCAATCCACGCAAATAGGGGATGTCCAACAGTCGGAAAACTGAATGTAAGTAAAAGACCCGTAAAAGCAGCTAATAAAAATGGGCGCACGAATGCCTTCGCCTAGTGCGTAATCCATGGCCTGAGCTGTTCATTTTGCTCAAGGCGATTCTTAATTCGCTCGGCTTCTTCCCGGTCACTATATCTGCCCACGCGTACTCGAAAGACTCGTACTGGAGCACCGGCAATCGGAGGTTCAACAAATGCTTCATAGCCTTTTTCAATAAGGCCCGAAGCAACACGATCTGCCGCCGCCCTATCTTGTAGAGACATTACTTGAACAGTAAATCCATCCCGTTCAGCAATTGACGTATCTTGAATTGTTCGATTTACGTCTTCATTAATGGCAGAATTTGTTGACACGTTTTCAGAAACTGGCTCAATTAATTCCACGTTGTCACGATCGATATCATCTTCATCGTTGTCAGGCATCGGCCTAGGCGCCTCTGCTCCCAATCTCTCTTCTGCTTCTGACATGCCCAATAAATCATCCTCTGCAGACGATGGGGCCCGTTGGAGTCTCTGGCCATAACTAAACTCATCTCCCGATTGCACAGCCGCTGAAGGCTCGGCACTTTGTCTCTCGAGAATAGTGGCTGGCCTCTCGTCCATATATGAAAGACTGGCAGAGTTCCTTAATAGCCCCTGGCCAGACATTTCCCGGTCAAAAGGCACTCCCCTTCCAACCAAAAGACCAAAAAGAAAAACTACAACAGCAACAACAGTTGCAGCCATAAAGAGAAAAATAATCTGCTTTGGGCTTGGCGAAAACTCGTTATGGGATTGTTGAGACACTATTCTCGGTTGGGCTTTCCAGACAGCGCCTGCAAAATATCGATCGGCAACGGAAAAACAATCGTTGAGTTCTTCTCTCCGGCGATCTCGGTTAGCGTCTGCAAATACCGCAGAGTCATAGAGAGTGGCTCTTGTCCAATGACCCCAGCAGCCTGTGATAGTTTCTCGGACGCAATAAACTCACCGTCTGCGTGGATGATTTTAGCACGCTTCTCACGCTCCGCTTCTGCTTGTCTGGCCATTGCCCGCTGCATGTCAACTGGCAAATCAACGTGCTTTACTTCAACCGAAGAGACCTTCACACCCCATGGGTCTGTATGCTGGTCCAGAATCCGCTGAAGATCCTGATTTAAACGCTCACGCTCAGAAAGAAGACCGTCAAGCTCTACTTGCCCAAGGACACTCCGCAGTGTTGTTTGTGCAAGCTGAGAGGTCGCATAATGAAAATCCTCAACCTCAACAATGGAACGCTGTGGATCCATCACCCGAAAATAAACAACCGCATTCACTTTGACCGAAACATTGTCCTTGGTAATAACGTCCTGCGGTGGCACATCCATCACGATGGTACGTAAACTAACTCGCACAAGACGATCGATTGGCGGAAACACTAAAATTACGCCAGGTCCTTTAGGCTTCGGGTACAGCTTGCCCAAGCGAAAAATAACCCCGCGCTCGTACTCACTCAGAATCTTGATAGAGTTGGCAATATATAAAAAAACGCCAAACAAAACTAAAAAGCTTAGCGGAAACCCTTCGGTCATTATGCCTCCGAACTTTCGTACGATTTAGTTGTGACAGGTGCTACTGTGAGTGTCATACCGTTAACATCAACCACACGCACTTTAACATCCTCAGGAATATTAGCCCCATCTGATTTTGCAGCCCAGATCTCGCCGCGGGTCAACACACTGCCAGTTTTACCTGATGGAATCGCGGTTCGAACTTGGCCGATCTGGTCGATCATTCCTGTGACCCCAGTTACTGGAGTTGCTCGCTGTGCCCGAATCCCCAGACGAGCTAAACCTGCAGTGATTAAGCCAAGCGTCAGCATCGACGACAGTATGAAGGGCCAACCTAGTTGTAGTTCAGGCACCGAAGAATCAACCAGCATCAGGGCACCAATCACCATACTTACGATGCCGCCAGTTGCTAGTAAACCAAATGTCGGCGTAAACATTTCAAGAACAAGTAACACTAGCCCAAAGGTAATTAGCAGCAAGCCAACGTAGTTAATTGGAAGAATTTGGAAAGCAAAAAACGCAAGAAGAAGACAAAGTCCTCCGACAACACCTGGGACCGTTGCGCCAGGGTTCCATAGTTCGATGGTCAGACCTAGACTTCCCAAACTAAACAGCAATACGGCAACTTGAGGATGCGCAATTGCACTCAGCAACTGCTGACGCCAAGTCATTTCAGTCATGACGACCATCGCACCTTTGGTATTCATGATCTCAACATCACCGTTCCAGCGATGCACTTGCTTCTGGTCAAGCTGTTCCAGAAGGTCATCAAGATCCGATGCAATTAAGTCGATCAGTGGAGGGTCAGCTGCAAATGCTTCGCCTTCCGTAAAGGAACGACTCTCCGTAACAGCCTCCTCTGACAAACTAACATTCCGTGCACGTTGACTAGCCAGAGAGCGTGCATACGCAGCAACATCTGATGCTGCCTTCTGGGCAGCAGTGTCATCCATCGCCTCACCCGTTCCGGAAACTGGATGCGCAGCACCAATGTGTGTACCCGGCGCCATCGCCGCAATATCCGCAGCAATAGTTATCAAAAATCCAGCCGAGGCTGCACGTGTTCCACTTGGTCCAACATAAACCACGACAGGCGTTTTTGACTCGATAATGCTGGTATTGATTTCACGAGTCGAATCGACGAGGCCGCCTGGAGTTTTTAGAATCAAAACTACCAGCTCGGCTTCTTCATCTGCCGCACGGTCAAGTGTCTGAGCAATGTACTCGGCTGACACTGGGTGAATAAGAGCATCCACGTCAGCAACCAAAACTACCTCTTGTTTCTGAGAAACCTGCTGTTGCGCGTATAGCCCAACAGCCCAGAATGCGACCATCGACCAAAGCCCTAGTGTGGGGGCGAACTGCAGGAATAACCTTAGACGACGGCGTAAGCGCATGACCAACATGGTCTTTAATTCGTGTTCAACTCACGTTAACTGAGTGTATTGACTGTGTCAACGAAACCCAAATCCCATTCAGCACAGGACAATTCATCGTAATGCCGTCTCTCTCATAAATGCGAGATACCGAACAAAATCAACAATACCCGCTCTATGAGAAATATTTGCTAAGGTTACCGACACTAATGTCGACGGCCGCCATTTTAGCCGGGGGACAGGCCCGTCGATTTAACGGGTACCCAAAGCCACTACTACCTCTTGGCCGTCAACGCATC